>JAEYNI010000366.1 GCA_023412635.1 Bacillota bacterium | reverse complement strand
CTGCGGCAATCAAGCAGGGCTGCTTTGCAAGAACCTCTGAAACCATAGGAATGTCACAAAGGGGAGGCTGCGTTGTAAGTCACGTTAGAATAAACAGTGAAAAGGCAAGTTCTATAATTCCTATTTGTAGTGCCGACATGCTTATAGCTTTCGAATTGTCTGAAGCGGCCCGAAGTCTTCCAAGACTAAAAAAGGGCGGCTGCTGTATAGTTAATACTCAGACCATCAAACCTGTGTCGTCATCTCTGGGAACTTCCAGGTACGATGTTGATACAATAACCGACTTTATAAACAGTAATACTGATAAGGTCTATTATATCGATGGTTATGGTATTGCACAAAATGCAGGGAGCGTAAAAGCAGTAAATGTAGTTCTTCTGGGAGCAGCTGCAGCAGCAGGTATGCCTTTTGGAAAGGAAGTAATTGAAGAAGCCATAATAGAAAACGTACCACAGAAATTCAGAGAATTGAACCAAAGAGCTTTTGAACTGGGTTATAACTTCATTCTAAATTCATAAACCTATTTGTATACCACGCCATGCGCGTAGATGGGAGATAAAATGAGCGGAAATAAACTTGGCAAGCAAAAGCATATTGCATTGATAGCACATGATAACAGAAAACAGGACTTGATAAACTGGGTAAAGAGTAAAGCTGATATACTAGGCAGACAGTTTTTATGCGGAACAGGAACAACTGCCCAACTTATTTCTGAGAACACCGGTTTGCCTGTGAAGCGTTTTAAGAGCGGACCTCTGGGCGGTGACCAGCAGATAGGTGCCTGTATTGCAAACGGAGAAGTAGACTTTATGATATTCTTTTGGGATCCCCTTACATCTCAGCCACATGATCCTGATGTAAAGGCATTATTAAGAATAGCAGTTTTATATGACATTCCCGTTGCCATGAATCAGTCAACAGCTGACTTCCTTCTGTCCTCAAATTTAATGGAGATCGAATACGACAGAAATGTTGTTGACTATTACAGCAGAATAAGAAAGGAACATTTCGGAGGCTATTAATAAACAGCCTCAATGGACAAATAAGCTAAAAGCTAATATAATTAAATATTATATAAATTCATAGAAAGAAGAGATGAGTCGAGATGAGTGCAGGCCAATTTGAACTTTTCAAAAATTTACTTGAGAAAGTCAGTAAAAACAGTCCTTTCTACAGTGAGAAATTTCAAAAAAGCGGAGTAGATATTAATGAAATTACTTCGATGGAAATGATTAGAAATCTTCCCTTCACAACGAAGGAAGAATTGAGAGAGGCCTATCCTCTAGGACTTCAGGCAGTACCTGATGAAAATATAGTAAGAATCCACTCCTCGTCAGGAACTACAGGAAAGCCTATAATAATTCCATACACTGCTCAGGATGTAGCCGATTGGGCAGAGATGATGGCCAGAAGCTATGAAATAGCCGGTATAACTCCTTTAGACCGAATTCAAATAACACCAGGCTATGGTTTATGGACTGCAGGCATAGGCTTCCAGGCCGGCTGTGAAAAACTAGGCGCAATGGCAGTACCTATGGGCCCCGGAAATACAGACAAACAGCTGCAGATGATGATAGATTTAAAATCTACAGTAATTATTGGAACCTCCTCATATGCATTGGTTCTGGCCGAAGAGGTTGAGAAGAGAGGGCTACGTTCTGAAATTTATCTTAAAAAAGGTGTCATTGGTTCTGAACGCTGGGGAGAAAAAATGAGACAGCGGATTAAGAACGAGCTTGATATTGATATATATGATATTTACGGATTAACCGAAATATACGGTCCGGGCATCGCAATAGATTGTGATTGCCATAGCGGTATGCACTATTACGACGATTTTCTTTACTTTGAAATAATTGATTCAGCCACCGGAGAGGTTCTCCCAGAGGGTGAAGTTGGGGAGCTGGTTATAACCACGTTGAGAAAAGAAGGAGCTCCACTGCTTAGGTACAGAACCAGAGACCTTACCAGGATAATTCCTGGCAAATGTGCCTGTGGTCTTTCCTATCCGCGTATTGACAGGATAATTGGTCGTACTGATGATATGGTAAAGGTAAAAGGCGTTAATATTTATCCCGGTCAGATTGATGAAATTTTAAGAGAAATTGAGGGAGTCAGCAGTGAATACCAGATCATAATAGACCATATAAATGGGAAGGATGTTATGACCTTAAAAGCAGAATATAATTCTGACGGTGACACTGAGCGGGAAGAAATTGAATTTGATATTGTTGACCTGTTTAAGAAGAGAATAGGCATACATATTATTGCAGAAGTCAGCCGTATTGGCAGCCTCCCAAGAAGTGAAAAGAAGAGTAAAAGAATTATAGATTACAGACAAAACTAAAATCAGATATAAAAAGACCTTGTTGACATTGAACAAGGTCTTTTTTATGCGGTTTTTAATAGGATACTTAACATTTTGTTCATAATTCAAACACAGGTTTAACATAATAATTTAATACTATTGATATTAAAATAAAGGTAATTATATTGTAACCCTTTTATATCTAATTACAACAAATATGAAGAGGTGGAATCATGCGAAAAGACGCAAAGCGTATTAAGTTAAGCAGAAAGGGGTTTATAACACTTTCTATAGGGGTTTTAGTTACTATTGCTATATTAATAGGATTTTTTGTTATAACAAAAAATAAAGCTGCGAGTAGTACTTCAGCTTCAGCCCAAAGACAAACGCAGGTTGTACGTGGAAACATAGAAGTAGTATTATCGGGTTCGGGAACGGTGACCTCCGCTAACACCTCTGATATTATGTCAAATGTTCAGGGGAAAATTACAAAAGGCTATTTCAAAGAAGGGGATAAGGTAAAAGCCGGAGATTTACTATTTGAGATAGATGATACTGATGCAAAGCTTAACATTCAAAAAATTGAAAATCAGATAAGTCAGGCTCAGCTAAGTATAAACAGTAATCAGAAGAGTTTTTCAAATCTTAATATTACTGCACCCTTTAGCGGAAAGGTTACAGATATCACTCCAAAAGTTGGAGAAAGTGCAAGCAATAATATGACACTTTTCACAATAACAGATACTTCGAAGCTTTCATTATCAGTTCCGTTCGGTATAACAGATATTCAGGATATCAAAATTGGACAAAAGGTGCAGGTAGCAGTACAGGAAATATATGATACTGTTGAGGGGGTAGTGACAGGCATAGAAGAGTATACATATACAGCTTCAAACGGAGGAACTGTCAGAAACATTGAGGTTACTGTTAATAATCCTGGAAGACTTACAGATTCCAATACTGCTATGGTGGAAATCTCCACTCCTAATGGAACTAAGATCAGCAGCGATGTGTCAAAGTTTGAGTATATAAATAAACAGACTGTAAAAGCAGCCACAACCGGCACATTTACAGCAGTTAACATAAAAGAAAATCAATATGTTAATAAGGGTGATGTATTAATTCGGATAGAAAATGATGATCTGCAGATAACAGCCCAGACAAATGACCTTAAGGTTCAGGATCTCAGTAACCAGTTGGAAGCAGCTAAAAAGCAACTTGAAAATTATAAAATCTATTCCACCATCAGCGGAACTGTTACCGGTGATACAGCTGTGGCAGGTGACAGTGTTAAATCTGGAGATGTTCTTATAAGTATAAGAGACTTTGATCAGATGCAATTTACAATTTCAGTGGATGAACTGGATATTTCAAAGGTAAAGGTAGGGCAGGAGGTTTCAATAACAATCGATGCTCTTGAAGATACAACCACCAGACCTCTAAGTGGTGAAGTAATATATAAAGCAATGGAAGGTGCATCAACCAATGGTGTTGCTACATATGACGTTAAAATTAAGATTAATGAAACCGAAAATCTTTTGGCTGGAATGAATGCCAATGCCAGCATAATTCTGAGTCAGGCCAATGATGTACTTACGCTTCCTTTGGAAGCAGTAACAAAAATGGGAGACAGGGCATTTGTTCGTGTGATAGGCTCAGAAGATTCAAATAGCACTCAGTCTGGAAGTAGAAGAGCTCCAGGAAACTGGGGAGAGAATAAGCCCGACGGAAACGCACCTGCTGGTGCTACAGACAAACAAGAAGCTCCGGTTCCTCAAGATAAAAGTGCAGGTGGGGATAAGGTAGCCGATCGGGATTTGGCAGGTAGTCAGGATAAGGCAGGTAGTCAGGATAAGGCAAGCAGCCAGAATAGAGTAAGCAGTCGGAATAATCCAAATAACCAAAACAACCGGAACAACAGTCAGGCAAGTTCCGGAAGGCAGATGTCAGCAGCAATGAAAGCCAACAGTGAGTATTATAAAGGCACTGTAATGAAGGAGGTCGAACTTGGAGTCAATAATGACGAATACGTTGAAATCAAGAGTGGTTTGACCGAAGGAGAAATCGTGGTTCTTCCTCCACTTGTAGCCAATTCAACCTCCAGTACAACAAATACTCAAAACGGCTTTAGTATTGGCGGTCTTGGAGGCATGGGAGGGGGTATTCCTGGAGGAGGTATGCCCGGAGGAGGTATGCCTGGAGGAGGACAGAACAATAGAACTTCAGGCAGCTCAAGCAGACAGGCTGGCTCACAAAACCAACGTTAGATTATAAATTAGTTGCATTGGGGGCATGGAGGATAGAATGATACAAATAGCAAATATG
>JAEYNI010000242.1 GCA_023412635.1 Bacillota bacterium | reverse complement strand
TTTTATCTATTTTATCAGGAGTAAGTCCTGCATCCTGCATAGCCTGTCTTGTTGGAACCATAGTCTTTTCAACCAGGTCGGCTGTTATTTCGTCAAATTTTGCTCTTGTAAGTGTAACATCAAGGTGCTTCGGTCCTGATGCATCAGCTGTTATAAATGGCAGGTTGATATTTGAAGTAGTAACACCTGAAAGCTCAATTTTAGCTTTTTCAGCAGCTTCCTTCAATCTCTGCATTGCCATTTTGTCGCCTCTTAAGTCAATACCGTTTTCTCTCTTGAATTCGTCAGCAAGGAAATCTATAACTCTCTGGTCGAAATCATCTCCACCAAGTTTGTTGTTACCGTGTGTTGCCAGAACTTCGAATACGCCGTCACCTATTTCAAGTATGGAAACGTCAAAGGTACCTCCGCCAAGATCATATACCATAATTTTCTGATCGTGCTCCTTATCAAG
The DNA here is from genome assembly GCA_023412635.1 of Bacillota bacterium. Lineage (GTDB taxonomy): Bacteria > Bacillota > Clostridia > Acetivibrionales > DSM-1351 > Ruminiclostridium. Next base: position 8,632 of record JAEYNI010000242.1, on the reverse strand, counting down.
CCCATAAGCAAGAGCAGCTGCAGTAGGTTCATTTATTATTCTAAGTACTTCCAAGCCCGCAATCTTACCTGCGTCCTTTGTTGCCTGTCTCTGAGCATCACTGAAATACGCAGGAACTGTAATAACAGCCTGAGTAATGGTCTCACCAAGGTATGCTTCGGCATCTGCCTTCAGTTTTTGAAGAATCATTGCTGATAGTTCCTGAGGAGAATATTTTTTATCATCTATAGGAACCTTTCTATCAGTTCCCATATCTCTTTTTATAGATATTATTGTTCTTTCAGGATTTGTAATCGCCTGTCTTTTAGCGACCTGTCCAATCATACGCTCACCGGTTTTTGAAAAAGCAACAACCGAAGGAGTTGTTCTGTTACCTTCAGGGTTAGCAATAACCACCGGTTCGCCGCCTTCCATAACTGCTACACATGAATTTGTGGTACCTAAATCTATACCAATTACTTTTGCCATATTAAAGCCTCCTTATGTTTTTCTATATGAGTAATCGTTACTAATTAAAAATGTTAAATCTTATATATATTAAGATATAACTATTAAATATTAAAATTGTCTTACTTTATATAATTATTTTATTTATTTTTGATTCTTTCAATTCAATATTAGCTGTATTAATTAGATTTTTTGAAACTAATTTGCAACAGTCACCATACTGTGCCTTATTACTTTGCCCTTCATAACATAACCCTTTTGGAACTCTTCAATAACCATATTATCACCGTATTTATCATCGGCTATATGCCTTACCGCATTATGCAGCTCAGGATCAAAGGTATTATCTACAGCAGCTATAGGCTCAACCCCCAAATTGTCAAGGCAGTCCTTAAGCTGCCTCATTACAAGCTCTACTCCATCCTTAAGAGGATTTCCCTCCATCTCCTCGGCAGCTTTTAACGCTCTTTCAAGATTGTCAACAACCGGGAGGAATGCCTTTACAGTATCAATTGCAGCATCAAGGCTTAAAGCTTCTTTCTCCTTGATGGTACGCTTTTTATAATTATCAAACTCAGCAGCATTACGTTGAACAGCGTTAATATATTCTTCACACTGACGGGTCTTTTCCTCAAGCTTTGCTTTCAGTTCCTCAATTTGGCTGTCAGACTGATTCCCGGCTTCGGCATCACCCTTTCCTTCTGCCGTAGTTTCGGTATTTGCTGTGATTTCGCTTTCTTCATTTAAATTTACTTCATCATTGGCTTCTTTAATATTTTTGTCTTTTTTCATTATTAAAAAATAACCTCCTTAAAATTATAGCTATCCATCACCCAGAAGTTTTAATATCTCCTGATTAATTTTATTCCTTATATAATTCAAAGATGAAACCACCTTTGAATATTCCATTCTGGTAGGTCCAATAATACCTATGGATCCTATTACTTGGTCGTCTATACTGTACGAAGCTGTTACAAGGCTGCAATCTTTTATCCCTTGTATAACATTCTCATTTCCTATCTGAATTATTATTTCATTTTTACCTGAAGTCGTATTTAGCATCTCTGACATAAGTTTCTTTTCATCCAGAAGACTTAAGAATTCCTTCGCCTTTTGAACCTCCTTGAACTCAGGAAAATTCAGAATGTTTGTAGTACCCTCAAGATAAATCTCAGGCTGGTCAATCAGTTTAATTAATTCTTCTATCCCATCCAGAATCGGTCTCATCAGGTCATAAGGCAAAGAAGTAAGGTGTTCTGCTTCACCACTTAAAAAATTGTTTTTCAACATTTCTAGTGTATATCCCTTGAGCTTGTCGTTAAGCATGTTGGATACCTGTATCAAAAAATCAGGCGTTACTTTATCCGGAATTCTGATAAGATTATTACGGACAATATTTGCATCTGTAACAACAATTACCAGCGCTTTACCCGGTTCAATGGGAACAACCTGAACTGCTTTTAAAACACTTCTCTTTATCTGTGGTGTAACTGCCATCGAAGTATATTTGGTAAACTGAGACATAACCACAGAAGCATTTCTAATGATTTGACTCAATTCATTTATTCTGATATCCATAGCTTTTCTTATATTTTCTATATCATTTTCTGACAGATCATTTATTTTCATAAGCTGATCTACATATAGTCTGTAGCCTTTATCTGACGGTACTCTTCCGGCAGAAGTATGAGGCTGCTCCAAAAATCCCATCTCTTCAAGATCGGCCATTTCATTTCTGATGGTTGCTGAGCTGAGGCCCAATTCATGCTTTTTTGCAATAGTTCTGGAACCAACCGGCTCAGCTGTATCTATATAGTCATCAATAATTGCTTGAAGTATTCTAAGCTTTCTATCATCAAGAAGCATGCTTTACCTCCGTTTCCACATCAATATCAGGAATAATATCCCTTATAAGAAATCTCAACCTTGTTGTTAGCACTCTTAAACGTTGAGTGCTAACATATACAAAATAACATTAGCATTTTTGTTTGTCAAGTATTTTTACTTAAAATTCTACCATATATTTTTAGGCACTGGTAAATTGTGAAAAGCACAAAAACCCTGCTCCACTTCCAGGGTGGAGCAGGGTTTTTCATAATACATTATGTGTTAAAATTTAAGAATTCTTTTACTGTACACTGCCGTCCTGGAAACCGTTAAACTGCTGTGGAGGCTCAGAGAAATTTAATCTCCCGGTTTTCTCACGGTATATATCGAAATAGTATACTATAAGAATGAAATCTGCCAGACCTCCAATAACAGGACCAACCATGCTTCCTAAAATAGGAACCCAACTCAGAATAGCACCAATTATTGTACTAGCGATACTTCCGCAAATTGTTACAAGAAGTGTTATACCCAAAATAGGCCAGAAGCTGCCTTTTACTGTTCTGAAAGAATTCTTCAAGCCTTCGATAATACCACTGTCCTCAACACACACAGCAGGGAACCATAGTATCATGTAAATTGATAACGCAACAAAACCTACTAAAAATGCGAGTATAAACAGAATTAAAAGTATAACCCCAATGGCTTTTGATGCTGTTGCAACAAGAATTAATATAAATATGAGAATATAAAAAACTATTACCAAACCAATGCCAATTGCCAGAGATAACAACAAAAAAAGAATAAATCTGCCTATGTACTTTGACATGCATCCGGATATATCACTTAATTTTGCATTTCCGGTTTCATAATGCAAGTTGATTAGTCCGTAGGTTGCTGGCTTTATGATTATAGTTAATACAAGAGAAATCAAGCCCGATATTGCCAGACTGGCGATAAAGGGTCCCAGATTTAGGGTTTCAAAAAATCTGCTATAATCAAAAGTACTGCTGCCGTAAGTTAAGTCTTCCATCATTTTCTTAAAATCATTAATAAATATAGTGCTGTTTGCAATAAGCCCCAAACTGCCAACTCCTGTGATTATGGCAGGTATTGCCACTGAAATAAGAAAAGGTAAAGTTAACAGAAAATTCTTAAATGTAAACTTAAAAGCATTTTCTAAATGTCTCATAAACTGACCTCCATTTTAATAATTAATAATAACCTTTATAAGTTATCGTTTATATATGCATTGACAAGGCTGTTGAAGCTTGCCATTACATGCTGTATTGTAGGATTTGCTGCTGAATCAAGTTTAAAATCGTCTATCATCGCCACAGGAATAACTCTTATGGGGGTTCCAGTTATAAACGCCCCATCAAAACTATTCAAGGTGTCTAAACCAATTAATGTTTCAATGACTTCATAACCCAATTTTCTGCATACACCTACGACATATTGACGTGTCACACCAATAAGGACAAAATCCTCGGGAGAGGTATAAATTTTATCACCTTTAACAAAAAATACATTAGATTTTCCGCCCTCGGTTATTTTACCCTGTTCATTTACAAGCAGTGCTTCAAATACATTTTTTTCACTGATTGTTCGCTGCAATTCTTCCTTATAACCGGCATGTATCAATTTAACATTAGGATTCTCCCGCTTAAGACTTAGGGTACAGCAGGCCACCCCATTATCATATTCCTCCTGTGAAGGATAATAGAACTTGTTTATTAAGAATAAAATGTTTTGTTCTTCTTTGTATTGAAGAACTACAACTTTAACATTACACTCTGATAATTTATTTTGCTCACAGAGGCTTTTGATTTGATCTTTAATATCTCTCTTCGATGGTAGCAACTCATACTTTAATTTTGCCATGGAGTTTTTTAGACGGATAAAGTGGTCCTCAAAAAATAATGGAACTCCTTTTATAATTCTTATAACTTCATAAAAGGCTGTATATTTGTCATCAGTATACAAACACAGTTTATCTGCTGTAACACCTTTACCATTAATAATACATATTTCGCCGATGTTTTCTTCGAAGTTCATTTAAATTGCCCCTTTTTGTAGATTTGTGTATAGTTATAATTTACGGCAATGACATATACATTTTAAATACATATACTTTTTTTGTCAATTAATAAAAATAATTCTAAGAAACTATTATTTATACATCTCATTAATAATAGACGTATTTCCTTAATATATCAATCAATTTCATCCAGAGAAAGGTAAAAGCTTGGAAGGAACTTATTCATAAAATACTTTACTTCCTCCAGTTCATTCTCTGTAATAGTGCTTAAAATTGACTCACTGGCTTTCTTAAACTCATTATTTCCCGCTTTTACCTCCTCAATACATTTTATATAAGCAGCTATTCTGTCTGCTGCTTTCACCAGCTTCCAGCATTCTATATCGTCAGGATTTTTAAAAAATAGAGAGTAATATTCATCAGCCATTTCCTCAGGAAGCATGGAAATAATTTTTTCTTTGGAGATATCCTCAATATCCTTATATATTTTACTTATCTGAGGGTTGTAATATTTTATCGGTGTTGGCATATCTCCGGTTATTATTTCATTACAGTCATGGAACATAGCCAGGATAGCAACTCTTTCAGGATTTATTTCACCATTGAAATATGTATTTCTGATAACAGCAAGACCGTGAGCAATGATTGCAACCTGAAGACTATGCTCCTGAATGTTCTCAGTATATGTATTCCTCATTAATCCCCATCTATTGATATACTTCATTCTTGATAGAAATGCGAAAAAGTGAAAGTTTTCCTTATCCATATTAGCCCCCATCTACGCGCAGAGCGCGTATACAAATAGTAATAAAAAGCCGCTTAGCGGGTTTTTGCTGCGTGAAATGCACGATGACCATTTACATCCAGTATATCTCTTCAAAACAGCTTTGTGCAAAGGAGTCGGTCATACCTGCTATAAAATCGATAACCTTTTGTGCGTCGCTTTCATTGTCATCGTAGCCCTTATCCAAAATGAAACTATAAAACATACGGTATACTTTAGCATCGCTGAATTGCAGCTTTTCAATATCTGACAGGCTTTGTAACAGGCTGTCAAACAAACCTTCCAGAGTATTTTCCGCAATTTTTTCATATCGGGTTATTTTGTCAGCCTTATAAATCAGTCTTACATTTTCATTTATAAGCTTTTCCAGTGCTTCTCCCTTGGCAGGGCTTAACTGTATGCAATCTGTGCCATAGCTGTTTTCCACCAGGTCACGCACAAGAGTATTTATGATTTCTCCATTACTGTGACCAAGTTCATTCCTTATGTCTCCGGGAATATCCTTCATATCCATGAGTTTAACTCTAACAGCATCCTCAATGTCTCTACCCACATAAGCTATTTTGTCTACAAGCCTGACAACGCACGCTTCGAGGGTAAAGGGTAGTTCTCCACGCTTTTTGACATTGTTCAAGGATGCCGGTGTTCTGTTTAAATCCCTTCTTAGAACATACTCATTATATTTTTCACCACAGTGGGAAACTATACCGTCTTTTACTTCATATGTTAGGTTCAGACCAAAATTATCATTTATCTTTTCTTTTGAGATTCTTGTGGCAAGTTTTTCAACAACCCTTAAACTATGCAGTTCATGCTGAAACCCAGCTGTACTGTTTACTTTCTTCATGCATTTATCCAAAACTCGTTCTCCACTGTGTCCGAAGGGTGCATGTCCCAGGTCATGACCTAATGCTATGGCATAGGTAAGATCCTGATTCAGATTTAAAGTCCTTGCAATTGTAACAGCTATTGACCCCACATTTAATACATGCTCCATCCTTGTACAAATATGATCATTCTTTGCATTAAAAAAGACCTGAGTTTTATGCCTCAGTCTCCTGAACTCCATGGAATATAAAATTCTATTTCCATCCCTTTCATAATCTGTTCTGATAGGACATTTTTCCTCAGGAACTATTCTTCCGAACGAGTTTATACTTTTTGCAGCAAAAGGACTAAGTGAAGCCTCCTGCTGTTCTCTCAACTTTCTCCACTCCATCCATACACCTCCTGGTTCAAAGACGGTAAGTAAGCTTATAATATAACATAAATATACCATAGCAACTTATGACCCGCAACTAAATAAGGCAGAAACCCTCCGGCAAAAACCATAGGCCAAAAAGTCCTTGTCCACCGTTCTGATCTCAACAAAAAAAACCGGCCGGTAACAACGAGGCCACTTTTAGGTGTTCTCGTTAGAGCCAGTCGGGTTTTTCTCAAAATAGTATAATATCTAATATATTAATACTGTGATTTTCTTGTTCTTCCGCTGAAAAACAGTGCTATTCCTCCACAAATCAATGCAACAGGGATAAATAGCTCAGGTCTGATAATTGATGATATGCTGTTAAGGAAGGTACATGCCATAAAGAAGAGTCCGATTCCACCCACTATTGCCCCTGAAATAAGCAATCCCTTTTCTCTTTTTGAAAAAATATGCATCTGAAGCAGCCCAATTGCTACTGATATAATATAAACAGGCCAGGTATACTCGGCAAAATTCCAGTCTGTAGCAACTTCAAACATAAACAACAGGGCTATTGTAGTGATTATACCTCCGGGAATCAGTAACCCCGGATTTCTACCCGTGAGAAAAAATGCAATTTCAAAAGACAAACCAAGCAGTAAAACTATAAATACCCAGAAGTCTGAAGTGTTGAACTCAAGTAATTTAATTCCAAATAAGCCTCTTAACAATAATACAACCACTCCGATTGCTATCAAAAGCAAGCCGATAAAACTATTATTCCTTTTCATTTACTAATCCTCCATACGCCGTCGGCTTTTAAATTTCGTATACCTATTATACAGAGCTCCTATTAATATTGTCTGATAAAATATTCAGGAATTAACTCTGGAATTTTGCAGATAATAGAATTGTTAAAATTTTGAAATAGATATAAGGAGTGTTTAGTTGAAAAGGCTTAGCTTAAGGGTAAAAATATTAATCAGTATCGCAACATTATGTATAAACTTATATTGCTTTTTTATATTTGCCAATAACTACAAGGCCATTTACTATCCATCAACCATAAAAGTTGACCTTCAAATGCTATTGGCTAAGGATGAACTTACCGATCATGACTATTCACAACTTTTATACCAAACAGGATTGGGAAGGCCATCAGTTGATTCTCTAATGAATAAAACCGATGGTAAGGAGAAAATCATTGAGTTTCAGGAGTACTATTATAGAAAAAACAAAGTATTTATCGAGAAGCTAAATCCTTTTACCAGTCAGGAAACTCTTTCCTTTACCGGTAAACCTCCCATTAATAACTCCGGCTTGGCACCATTGAAAAATGGAGATATCCTGCTGACTAAATCTACTCAAACACTTTTTTGGCGGCATGGCCATTGCGGTATAGTTATCGATGCAGAAAAGGGTATTAGTCTTGAATCCCTGGAACCCGGCACAGTCAGTATGAAACAGAACGTTTCCAAGTGGCAGTATTATCCTACTCTCAAAATACTAAGATTAAAGAATGTAGATGACAAAATTCTTGATCAGGTTGCTGAATATTCCGAGACAAACCTGTTAGGTAAGAAATATCAAATTCTTGCATCAAAATATAAAATGAAGAAGATACCGGAAAACGTTAACTGTTCGCAGATTATTTGGCAGGCTTTTAATTACTTCGGCTATGATCTCGACAGTAACAAAGGAATAATTGTGACTCCTGAAGATATAGCAAAAAGCCCTTTACTTGAAATCGTTCAAGTAAGAGGCTTTGATCCTGATAAAGTATGGTAATGTACTTAAGCTATAAAAGTACAGACGGCAAGTGTGATTACAGACGCCATCATTGCCAGGTAGTCAATTCCTTTAAAATGATATTTCTTATAACCACTGTTTTTCTGCCTGACATTAAACCCCCTAAGTTCTGCAGATATTGCACTGCCCTCAATTCTTTTAACTGAGGATATCAACAGAGGAACGCAAAGTGGTAAAACCAGCTTCATTTTTTTCAAGGGATTACTTGTATCAAATTGAACACCTCGGGCAGTTTGGGCTTCAATTATTCCATTCATTTCGTTTTCAAATATTGGGATAAATCTCAGAGCCGTAATAAAAGCGAAGGTATACTTATAAGGAATATGAAGTTTTTGTACAAAAACGTTGGTCAAATCACTCATTTTTGTAACAGTAAGCATTATAACCAACGGCATTGTGGCACCTACCAGCCTTAAAACAAGTAGAACTGAAAATTCCAAGCCGGTATCGGTGATTATCAGATTGAGCGGAAGATTCAGTATTACATCTCCTGTACGAATAAAGAATATTTGGAGTAAAAAAAGTACTATACCAATCT
>JAEYNI010000340.1 GCA_023412635.1 Bacillota bacterium | reverse complement strand
ACATGAGTCAACATTTTTAAACAAAGCGAAGGGGCATTTCTGCCCCCTATGCTTTTAGTTAATTCCCAAAATGGCGTCCCCAGTATTTTGACACCTAGCCCAAGCTAGGTGGGTGTCTCGGTGGTATCTTCAGCCTTCCTTCGCCGTTGCACATCGTTCATGCCGTGTGTCGGAATTACTCAAGGCCTGACATAGAATACCAAACAGCAGACTCCCTTATTACAGATGTAGGTTCAAAATAAAGGTTTTACTCGCTCATTTCAGGATATCTTATTAACTTTTAAAATAAGTTCTGATATGGCTTAAATCCTATCATTCACTGCTTTATAGCCCTATTATAGCACCTGTAACACTCATTGTAAAATATTTATTAAAATTATTAAAGTAATCTATCGACTGCTATCTGCTGTTATCTTTATTTTATTTAGTCTTTTTACTGTATCCTTTGATATCGGTTTCTTGTCAAACCGGGGACAATCCTATAAACTGCCTTTACAGGCGTATTACACGTTATAGCCTCATTCTTTATAACAGGCAGATACTCCTCAGGAAATTTAAGGCACAAGCCGCAGCCTCCTTTAGCAACATGACATGGAGTTGAAACTATATCAAATTTATAGCCTTTCCTTTCAAGAGCAGATTCCAGTTTGTATACATAATTACCCGTTTCCAATATTGCAATACACTTCATAAAACCACTCCATCTGCATAATATCAAGTATGAAAAATGTGCCTTTACTATACATAATATAGAAACGGGCTCTAAAAAGTTCCGTCCCCGTCAGACTAAATTGGTGGTCTTTATCTCCTGCAAATGGTCAGGGAGTAGCGGATTATTTCCGTGAGGACATGCCTATCTTGTTCAGCCTTGCATGATAAAAGAGATACTGCTGTGCATACCCTGTAAGGTCCCCGAAATTATCCACCGCAAACTGCTGTATTTCACCGTGGCTGGCTTCTCTCTTAAGGAACAGCTCCTCCATAACTCTTTTTACCCAAACATCGGTTGGAAAAACATCATACTTTATACCACTGAAAAGCAGTACACAGTCTGCAACCTTGGGTCCAACTCCCGGCAGGGTCATCAGTTCCTTTCTGGCAGCCTCGGTTTTCAGCTTAACAAGCCTGTCCTTCGTTATCTTTCCATCCTTCATAAGCTGAGAGGTCTGATAAATATATTTGCATCTGAAACCGGCCCTGCAGTTCTGTATTTCCTCCAGAGTTGCTGCAGCAAGGGCTTTAATTTCCGGAAAGCTGTAGCAGCACTTATCGGCATCTATACATTCACCTTTCATCACAGACAGTGTATCCACCGTCTTCATTATTCTTGGAATCATATTATTGGCCGATATGATAAAGGAAATAAGCATCTCCCAGAAATCCTGCCTGAGCAGTCTTATTCCATAGCCGGTTTTAATGGCGTCCTTCATTATGGCATCCTTTTCAAGTACTGCCTTTATTTCGGAATAATCCGTTCCCATGTCAAAATAATCAAACCATGTATCTATAAAATCTTGAATTCCCGAGTTTTCAATATACAAGGTATCCCCTTCGAAGCTTACCCGTGCCAGCTTTCCTCCCACTATCCCCCGGTAGCTTCCATCCTCCAACTTTATCCATCTGAAGCATTGTCCACATTCAAATATATGAGTCAGGTTGAAGTCCCGCACATTTCCGACCTTAAGGCAGCCGTCCTTTTCCTCAAGTAAATAACCCTTGTAATTCATTACTGTCTTCCCTTCCTATTTTTATTTTACTTTTTATATGTTAAACACGCTGGTGCAAAATTAATTCATTATTATTGATTAATCTAAGTTCAATATAATAGTTTCTACCCCCATTAGACTTCTCGAATCAGATTTAAAGCTCTTTGAATAATTATTGTATCGGATTAGCTGTTTAAGTGATATAATTCATAATTGTAATACAAACAAGCAAGCAGCGTAAATGTTAAATAATACTGTCAATATTATAAGAAACAATAAACAGGAGAAACACAGCATATGAAGGAAAAAATCTATACAATACCGGTTACTGACGCATTTTCAGTGGATTGCGAATGTCCGCTCTGTGTGTTGGAGAAAAAGCTTGAGGATGAAAGTGTGGACTACGCTCTGGGTCCAGCCCTGATGGAACCGGACAAGAGGCAGGAAACAAACGAGCTGGGTTTTTGCCGGGAGCATTTCGAAGCCATGTACAACAAACAGGCAAATCGTCTTGGTTTGGCTTTAATGATTGATACCTTCCTGCAGGAAAAAAACACTGCTATGAAAAAGCTCTATGAAAGCAAGGCTTCAGCTTTGGAGAAGGATGCGGCCACGGGTCTTGTCAAAAACCTGTCCAATAAGCTTTCTTCAAAACAAACTGAGACCGAAAAGCTGGTGGCTGAATTGGTTTCGCAGCTTGACAATATTGAGAAAAATTGCGCTATCTGCAATAAGCTTGAGCGAACCATGGACAGGTATATTGATGTTGTTTTTTATCTATATTTTAAGGAACCCGAATTCAGGGAGAAGTTTCACTCTAAGAAGGGTTTTTGTCTTAAGCATCTTAAGCAGCTGCTGAGCTCTACAAAAAAATATCTGAATGTTAATGAGACAGCTATTTTTACCCGGAATTTGATGGAGCTCCAGCTTGCCAATATGGAACGTATTGAAAAAGAAGTTGACTGGTTTACAAAGAAATTCGACTACAGGTTCAACGACGCACCCTGGGGAAATTCAAAGGACGCAGTAACCAGAAGTATTCAGAAAATCAGAGGAAACTGCGATTTAAAATAGTGGCAAAATGACATTAAAATTTGTAACATTTTAAGATACTGTTAAATATTATGTAAAGTAGATAGAGTTTTTCTATTTACCCTATGAGCACCGAAAAAGACTGCTACCCATCCCCATCCTGTACCGGTCCTCCCCCTGGCACAGCAATCAATGTCGCAATGACCACACTACCAAGGTGTTCGGGTACCTGGAGGGTATCGAACACCCGATATATAAGATATGGATTGTTATAACTTTCAGGTGCTCATAAGGTCTAATATCATCGTTACTTCCTACTTCCCGATTTTAGTTAAATCGTAAGGTGTCTCCTGGTATACGTAATAGTTCAACCAATTCAGAAATAACAGGTTTCCGTGACCTCTCCATCTTACTATGGGCTGTTTACTCGGGTCATCCCCGGGATAATAGTTTTTTGGAACCTCTATGTCAAGGCCCTTTTTAACATCTCTGTCATATTCATCTTTAAGAGTCAGCGGGTCGTACTCACCATGTCCTGTGGCAAATATATGTCTTCCGTCCTTCGATGCTACCAGGTATACTCCGGCCTCCTCGGACTCCGATAAGGTTTCCAGGTCTTCAACCTTGCAGATGTCTTCTTTCCTTATCTCAGTATGCCTTGAATGAGGCACATAAAAGATATCATCAAAGCCCCTTAGAAGTTTGATGTGCTCTTTAGTCTTTGTATGGGGGAAAACTCCGAACATCTTATTGGGAATATCGTATTTGGGTATGCCATAATGATAGTAAAGTCCTGCCTGGGCGCCCCAGCAAATATGAAGGGTGGAGTACACGTTTTTAAGGCTCCAATCCATAATCCGCGTCAGTTCATCCCAGTAATAAACCTGTTCAAAAGGCATTTGCTCAATTGGGGCGCCGGTTATGATCAGTCCATCAAAATGTTCATCCTTTATTTCATCAAAGGTCTTGTAAAACTCCAAAAGATGCTCCTCGGGTGTATTTTTAGGAATATGTGATGCAGGATACAGTAAAGTAGTCTCTATCTGTAGCGGAGTATTACCGAGTACCCTGAGGAGTTGAGTTTCAGTAGTAATTTTTGTCGGCATCAGATTTAGTATAACCATTTTAAGGGGCCTGATATCCTGATGATATGCTCGGTCCTCAAACATGACAAATATGTTCTCATTATTTAATATTTCAGCTGCAGGCAAGTTATCAGGTATTCTTATTGGCATATTTAGCACCATCGGCCTTTCCGGCTCACAAAATTATTACATGCGCACTTGCCGTGAGCCGGGTAAGGCGCGTAGTAGTGGAAAACTCCAGTATTCAATTTAGATAGTGACGTATTACTCAGGAAGTCATTTTACACTAATGATATAAATTATATAGTTACCAAAAATAAAAAGTCAACTGAAACCGTAGTAAAAGGAGTTAAAACTGCCCCCTTCTACAAACACTACGTGTTTTTTCAGGTACTTTACCCCTATTTCAAAACATATAAATTCTATATTCTAGAAAGAACCATGCACAAAAGAAGTCTATTCCTTCATTTGCACATGGTTCTTTTTATCTAAATGCTTGTTTTCTGAAATCTAATTCTGATTACATTACTTTACTAATTAAATTCATTACCTTATTTTCTCCAAAGCCTGATCGATATCCCAAATCAAATCGTCTACATCTTCTATACCAACAGAAAGACGAATTGTATTCGGTGTCACACCTGATTCTGCCAGATCCTTGTCGGAAAGCTGAGAATGGGTGGTGGTTGCAGGATGTATAACTAAGGATTTGGCATCTGCAACATTAGCCAGCAGCGAGAATATTTCAAGACTGTCTATAAACTTCTTTGCCTCTTCGGCGCCGCCCTTTATTCCGAACGTGAATATTGAGCCTGCTCCCTTTGGAACATACTTTTTAGCTAGTTCATAATATTTGTTGCTTTTAAGGCTTGGATAGTTTACCCATTCAACAAGAGGATGCTGCTCAAGATGTTCTGCTATTTTTCTGGAGTTGCTTACATGTCTTTCAACTCTAAGTGAAAGAGTCTCTAAACCCTGTATAAACAAGAATGAATTAAAGGGGCTGATTGCAGCTCCTGTATCTCTCAAGAGCTGAACTCTGGCTTTCAGAACAAAGGCTACCCCACCCAATTGTGAGTATACTACTCCGTGATAGCTTTCATCAGGTTGAGTAAAGCCGGGGAACTTTCCGCTGGCAGCATAATCGAATTTACCGCCGTCAATAATGATTCCTCCGATAGAAGTACCGTGTCCGCCAATGAACTTGGTTGCAGAGTGGACAACTACATCTGCACCGAATTCAATAGGTCTGATAAGATAGGGTGTACCGAAGGTATTGTCAACTATAAGGGGAATTCCGTTTTTATGTGCTATATCTGCTACCGCTTCTATATCAATTATATTTGCATTAGGATTTCCGATAGACTCAATGAAAATGGCCTTGGTCTTTTCATCAATAGCCTTTTCAAAATTTTCCACGTTATCAGGATTCACGAAGGTTGTATTAACGCCGTATCTTGGTAGTGTTACTGAAAAAAGATTATATGTACCCCCGTATAAGGTGTTGGCGGCAACAATATTATCGCCTGCGCCTGCTATATTAAGTATGGAATAGGTAATGGCTGCAGAGCCTGATGCAACCGCCAAAGCAGCTGTACCGCCCTCTAACGCTGCTACCCTTTTCTCAAACACATCATTTGTTGGATTCATTATTCTTGTATAAATATTTCCTGAAGCTCTCAGTCCAAACAGATCAGCTGCATTTTCAGCATTCTCAAATACATATGATGTAGTCTGATATATGGGAACTGCCCTTGATCTCGTAGTAGGATCAACTTCCTGTCCGGCGTGGACCTGTAATGTATCAAAACTCAATTTACGGCTCATATGGCCACCTCCTGTTTAATACCTAGTATTTTTATAAGTTTAATAATATATTGATATTACTATACCTTTCTTTCTTAATTAAGTCAATAAGAAATACAAAAAACTGCCTGTTTATTTTTTTGCTTTAGTTTCTACAGTATATTTTTTTTAACCGAATATCTCTTGAACAGGCAGAAACGCTCTGAGTCGAAGCTCAGAGCGTTTCTGTATATTAATTTCATTATAATTTTATAAACATATCATTGAGTTTTATACAATTTATTATACTATGTCAACTTAAAGTATATGAAGGAACTTTTGTAATCTTTAGTTTCCTGATTCCGGAAAACCAGATAATTTGTTTTACCTTTTATTAA
>JAEYNI010000337.1 GCA_023412635.1 Bacillota bacterium | reverse complement strand
CAAGAACTATTCTATCGGCGCCTGATGCCAGCTTTTTGCTCATAATACTGCTTGCAATAAGCGATATATTATTAACCGTAGCGGTTACATCACGTAACGCGTATATCTTTTTGTCGGCAGGCGCCAGGTTACCAGTTTGGCCTGCAATTGCGATACCAATTTCTTTTACATTCCGAATAAAATCTTCTCTTGAGATACTTGTATTAAAACCGGGAATCGCTTCAAGTTTATCAATGGTTCCTCCGGTATGACCAAGACCCCTACCAGACATCTTTGCAACAGGTATTCCGCAGGCAGCAACAATGGGGCCAAGTATAAGAGTAGTCTTATCTCCGACACCTCCGGTACTATGCTTATCAACTTTTATACCAGGAATTTCAGACAAGTCTATCATATCTCCCGAGTGCGCCATTGCATCAGTTAGCTGTGCTGTTTCCTGCTCATTCATGCCCTTCAGAAATATGGCCATCAGAAGTGCAGAAGCCTGATAATCGGGAATATTATTACTGCAATATTCTGTTATAAAATATTTTATTTCTTCAGTGGATAATTCCAATCCATCCCTTTTTTTCTCAATGATATCGTACATTCTCATATTAAAGCCCTCCAAAATATATTGAATTTAATTGTCTTGTTTTTATGAGTGCATCCCTTGCTTAGTATAATTGATATAGGAAAATATACATGTAATCAACACAGTCATTGCGGATACCGAAATTAATCCGATTATGCCTATAAAGCTTCTGAAAAAAGCAAATATGAATGATATTATTCCCGCCGCTACTAATACGTAGCCTCCAAACCTATGAGTATTCTTCCACACCTGCTCATTTCGTAAGGTCCAGGGTGTCCTTATCCCGAACACAGAATTTATCTTCACTCTGGGAAGATAGTTTCCCAAAATTATTAATATAGTTCCCATTGCCACGTTTAGCAGCCTTATAATATTAATGTGATAATCCAGACTGTAAAACATAAACCACACGTTAAGTAAAATAAAGAATAATACAGAAAGAGTTACAATTAGATCGTATGTTTTAATATTCAGTTCATTCTTTTTATCTAATTTTCCCAGGAAAAATAATAAAAAGTACATTCCTACTGTTGTTAGCGGCATTAAAAACAAAGTCCATTTACCACTGTAGCCATCCACCTCCATATGAAAATTTTTGTGAGGTATTTTCTCAGGTATAAATGGATAAATTATAATATTGCCGATTATTGAAACAATTATTAAAAAGACAAGCTTCTTATTTATCTTCACCCGTATCACTCCTATCTATAAAATCAAAAAACCATTCAATAATTTCCTGAAATACGGTGGTATTTAATGAGTAAACAATGTTCTGCCCACGCTTCTCAGCCATAACAAGATTGGCATGTTTTAATGCATTAAGATGATGACTTATTGAGGGCTTGCTTATATTAAATTGTTCAGCAATTTCACCCGCATTCATATCTGCATCCTTCAGCAGCTCTAAAATTTGCCGTCTTGTGGGATCAGATAGGGCATGAAAAACATCGATCAAATTATTCACCTCAGGTATTATTATATATTTAAATAATTATCTAAATATATAATACTTACATTTTATACCTCTTGTCAATACCGGTTGCTTAAGTTTCTATAAGACCAGCTTATATCATGGTATTTGTATTTGATTGACCTATACTTCTCACAGAAAGCTGTTGATTGGATGGGAATGAAAACTGCCAGCAGGTTGCACCTACTGGCAGAAAAGATTTATATTTTTTAATTGTCTACTTGACGGGGAGCAGTTCATTACGGCGGCTCCCCGGTCAGTAATTAATATTACGCTCTAGGATGAGTTTTCTTATAAATTTCTTTTATTTTATTCTTTGCCATTTGTGCATAAATCTGGGTTGATGAAATATCCGAATGACCCAGCATCTCCTGAATAGACCTGAGGTCTGCGCCATTTTCCAGTAAATGAGCAGCAAAAGAGTGCCTTAAGGTGTGCGGTGTTATATCTTTGTTTATATTAGCAAGATTTTTGTAGTGCTTGATTATTTTCCAGAAACCCTGTCTTGTCAATCTCTTTCCGTTAACATTAACAAACAGTGCTTCTTCGCTTATGTTTTGAATAAGAAAATTCCTGGATTTTAGAAGATATTCATGAACAGCAGCCACAGATATGGACCCTATAGGAATACTTCTTTCACGGGTGCCTTTATTACACTTGATGAAGCCCAGATCAAGTTTTATATCAGAAAGATTGAGTGAAATAAGTTCGGAAACTCTTATGCCTGTTGCATAAAGCAGTTCAAGCATTGCCTTATCTCTAATACCTTTTAAATCAAGACATTTCGGTTGATCCAGAAGGAGTTCTACTTCCTGAGTAGATAATATCTGAGGTAGTTTTTTTTCTACCTTCGGTGATTCCAGTTCCGATGTTGGGTCTATCGCTATAACTTTATTCTTATGCAGGTATTGATAAAAAGATCGTATTGAAGCCAGATTTCGAGATATAGTAGAGGTTGCCCTTCCTTTCTTTTGAAGATGTAGAAGATACGCTATCACTGTTGTTTTATTCGTCGAAGAAATATTTGTAGCATTTATCTCCTTCAGATACGTGGTATACTGCTCAATATCCCTCTTGTAAGACTGAAGAGTATTAAGAGACAATCTCTTATCCTTTTCAAGGAAATTAATAAAATTTTCAACCTGAACTTCCATTAAAACGACTCCTTTTTTTTAATAAAGCATTATTTACCTTTTTTATATAATCAGACTTAATCTTTAAACTATATTCTATAACAAATATTTCTATATTAAAAGAACATTTTTGAATTTTTATCTATTTTTAACATAATTTATCCATATAATTGTTTATTTTACTATCTAAATGTCCTATATATTAATTAGTTTAAGAGCGCCTGATGATATAAATGCCTCGATGAAAGTAGCAAGCAAAATGAAAAAAGAGAAAAAAGCTGCTACAAAACTATACGGCAAAAGCCTTTGATTAAACCAGCTATCCCCTGCTGCAGATTTTTTCAGCCAGCTTCTCAGGATGTTTCCGGATAACTTGATTCCATTAATACCAAGAGCTATAAGGCATGGAACTAATACTGTCTCCTTAGGAACAAAGCAAACAGCTGATATATAAATCCCCTTTGTCCCCAACACCCCCATAATGATTCCTGAACTAAAACCAGTACTGAAACCCCTCATACCAATAATCACGTAATACATTGGAAAACCAATAACAGTAAAACCTAGCAACCAGAATAGTGCAATAAGTTTTATGTTATCAATCAATGATAATTTAAACAAATTAAACTGACTGAAATTATTGGTTTCCAGAAGCTTTATAAAACCATTAAAAAAAGTAACTATTTCATCTTTTTGTTGATAGTCAAGGTCCTTAACTGAAGCAGCTCCAATGCATATGCCTATAATGTAAAACAAAAACAGACTTATGTATAAAATTCTATTTCCTTTAATATGATCCTTGATAATATTCCCTATTTTCTTGATCATCCTGTGTTCCTCCGGCAATTTTATCAAATCAATGTAAAAGTTTATAAATCCTCTGACAGTAAAAATATATGCCGGATAAACATAAGATATTACAATAAAAGTGTTGTTAATTTAGATCTCTTTTTCTCTTATTTTTCTTTCTGCGAGAAGTACACCGATAATTGTTTTTGCATCTGTTATTTTATGTTCAAGTATCATATCTACCAGTTTTGAGACATGGATTTTCTCAACATCCAGAAATTCATCTTCATCTGTACAGGCTTCACCTTGCATCAGTCCTGTAGCAATATACATATGGATAACTTCATTGCAGAAGCCAGGTGTAGTGTGAATGCTGATTAAATGATCTATCCTTTCTGCCCTGAGACCTGTTTCCTCCATCAATTCTCTTTCGGCACAAACCCTTGGATCTTCTCCAACAGAGTCCAATTTACCAGCCGGGAGTTCAAGCGTTGTCAAATCAAGGGGTTTTCTGAACTGTTTTACCATGTAAAGTTCACCGTGCTCATTAATTGGAATTACTACAGAGGCTCCTGGATGCAAAACTATATCTCTTGTAGCTTCCTTACCATTTGGAAGACTAACTGTAAGATTCTGAACCTTTATTATGTTTCCTTTATATATCTCATCAGTTTTTAGTGTCTTTTCAAAATAATCCATTACCGTACCTCCATACTAAAATATTTTATCTGTTTATTGAAAAACTATTCTACTTACCTCTGGCAGCAGCCTTCTTTATTTCATCTGTAGCCAGTTTATCACATCGGTTGTTCATTTCATTATCTGCATGTCCTTTAACCTTTATCCAATTTATTTTATGATAATCAGACAAGCGGACCAGTTCCTGCCATATGTCCATGTTCTTTACTTCCTCATTTTTATTTCGCTTCCATCCTGATCTTATCCATTTATCAATCCAGCCCTGTGTAAAGGCATTTATTAAATAGGCACTGTCACTGTACAAATTAACAATGCAGGGTTCCTTTAATCTCTTTAAGGCCTCAACCGCTGCCGTCAACTCCATTTTATTGTTTGTTGTTGCCTCCTCATATCCCGACATCTCAATTTTATGTTCACCATATATTAGAACTGCTCCCCAGCCTCCCGCTCCGGGATTGCCTGAACATGCTCCGTCAGTATATATCTCAACCCTTTTCATAAGTAAATACCATCCAGCCTTTCATAGCATAAATAATTCAGGTAGACTTTGCCTGAATCGTAAGAAAACAATTATATTATAACTTATAACTAGAGGATTAAATAGAAAAATTTTCGTGTATTAGTTAAATTTTCTTATCGCTCACATTACCTAAACATTTTTGACAAAGATAAATTATCTTACCTGTATCAAAAGACAATAAAAATAACAGGCACAAGTATCAAAAACCTGTGCCCTTAAGATAATTATTGTATTTAATTTTATTCATTTACTCAAGTGATTTTACCATTAAACTATTATTATTATAGTGCTTCCTATTAACAGTTTAAAAAAACTACACATTAATCCCTATCTTAAGAAGTATCAATGCATATACCGAGGTAACAAAAGTTAGTAGAAGGGCAAATACAAAAGCAATTCTAATAACCTTGTTTTCTTCTCCCAGCTTATCTATGGAGGCTGCTGCATTCTGAAGCTTTGCAGGTGATATTACACTTGCGAGACCGCCACCGAAGGCCAATGCTGCTGTAGCAATAATAAGACCATTCAAACCAAGATTAAGGTTCTTTGCAGTCTCCATGGTATAATTTGCGAACATAGCGATAGTAGATGCCTCACTGCCTGTAATAAAGCCGCCAAATAGTCCGATAAAGCCTGTTATAAATCCATATGCACCGCTGAAAGCGTTTGCCGATACATCCGCAAGAACCTTTATCATACTTGCTGCCTGATATTTCATTGTCTCCATACTCCAATTTGAATAGTTCATAATTTCGCCTATGGAGAAAAATATGGCTGCCGAGAAAACAGGTCTAGGAGCTCTCTTCCACCAAACCTTGAAGCTCTCCTTTACCTGAACAGCTTTAGGCCTTATTATCAGCATTGATAAAACAACTGCAACTGCAATCCATGTATAGGCATTCCATAAAGCTCTTGTTGCAATACCCTTTCCATCTACGGCAACACCGTTTATAGGAAGTTTTAAATTATAGAGGAAATCGTAGGCCGGTTTTGGAAGATTTAATACAAGTATCAAACCTATTAAAATAATCCATGGACTTAAGGCTTTCCAAAGAGGATATTCCTTTTCATAAGCCTTCTCTTCTTCAGTGAGATTACTTCTGTCAATTACATTATTACCGGAAGCTTTCAGATATAATGCCATTACTATAATTACAGCAAGACCGCAAAGTACACCTGTCAGTGTTACAAGATTATCAACCCTGTTTGTGAAGTATGATACTACACCTATAACACCGCCGGTAACAATACACGGTAAAAATCCTTTCTTAATGCCATCCCACTTATCAACAATATAAAGCATACAGAAGCCAATCAATGTAGAAACGATTGGCAGAAACATATAGAAAACGCTGCCGGCCTGAGAAGGTGTAATTTCATTACCAGGACCTAAAAATCTATTTGCAAAATCAACAAAGGCGACAATTGGTGCACCCAGCAAAGCATATGTACATAAAGCATCATAACCTATTGAAGGAAGCGCGATGGCAACATAGGTTGAATACCCCATAGCTAAAAGTATGGGTGGTAAAAGGGAAACAGGTGTTGCCCCAACAGCAACCATCAAAGTTCCAAAGCCTATGTTTATCATCATTATCTGAACTGCTTTATTATGACTGGATATGGTTTTGATAAAAATGATTATCCTTTTCAGAGCCCCCGTCTTTTCCATATAGGCCATCATGAAGAGCGATGTCAATACTATCAATGATACCGGAAAAGATCTGATAATTCCAGAAACTGTTGATCTTAGAATTACTTCCAACGATGTATTAAAGAATAGAAACGCTACAGCTGAAACACAAAGCCAACCAACAATACCGCTGATATCTGCTGACTTTTTGAAAATTACAAGCATACAGACTATTACCAAAATTGGTAATAGTGTTAATAAAAATGACCCTACCATTCTAACCGTCCTCCATAAATATTAAATTAGTAAACACCATTCTACCTAAATAAATAACCCGCATCCCCAACTACTCTAAAAAAAGCATTGGACAGATACTTAAGTCATATATTAGCTTCAGGAAATATTTTATTACATAATATAAAAAAAATAAAGTGCAATTTAGCAAATTACACTTTATTTAGTCTTGTTCAATGAATCTTCCTCCTGCAACCTGTAGTAATCCATAAACAGCTCATAATATCTGTAGGTTTCCAAAGCATATGTTTCCTTGGTCTTTATAGGACCGATATTAACAGATATTTTTGAGAGATTGTAGTTTTCAAGAACCTTCTTAAGCTGTTTTTCACTTAGTGTATTCAGATCAATATCCGAATCCCCTGTTAAGCTTATAGCTCTGGCTCTAAGCTGTACAGCACAAAAATAAACTGCATGTTTCGGGTTTTGCAGCATAGCTTTAATTTGATCGTCAGATTCGCTCATTATGAGTGATTTTTCACCGTGAACTGTTTGTTCATTAAATCTTACATTCTCTATCCCAATCTGACAAATACCAATTGACTTTCCTCCTATAATAGGAAGTCCGTCAAGTAAATCCTCCTGCCCGAGAAACATCATTTCACGAAATAGTACAGCAGATAATAAAGCCTTGGGTACCTTTTGAGCAGCTGATATTCTATCAATGGAATTATTTAATTCCGCTAATGCTTTCATAGTGTAATCATATGAAAATACATAGTAAAAACCTAGTTTCTTATCCCTGTATGAATCCTGATTTATTTGTTTTTCAAGCTTATCATGTATTGAATTGTATTTGGACAGATTCTTAATAATTTCAGCCATTGATGTATTTTCTACATATTTAATTTTGTCAATTAACAAATATTCCGGTACATTTTTGTTATACGCTATTTCCTGCCCGAAACTTCCGCTTTGACCTAACCGACTGCTGTAGTCGAATAAATTGGAGTTATCGTAATACTTATCACCCGAAAAATCATTCTGTCCATATACATACTTCATTTCGCTCACTTTAAGTATTTGGACTTGCTTGTTTATGTACCCGGTTATATTAAAAAAACTATTTGCAAAGTAAAACATTGTACTGCACATTAATAAAGCAATTAAAGAAAAAGTCGCTTTTTTCTTTAATTTCAGAATATTCATATTATGTCCTCCGAATGGCCGGAAACATTTAATTATGCTTCTTTGGCCAAGCTGTGTTTATAATCCGAAACTGTAATATTTTACTACAATAACACCTTTTTTATATCCTTATAAGTTATACAAATTTTCAAAAAAAATGTCAATTAGTCAATTGGTTCAAAATCATTAATTACTCTAAATTATACTGATATACTTCCTGTTTTGTATGAAATGGTATGATTTACTTTCACCTGGTCAACATTTCTTAACTCCAGCAATTCCAAGGGTTCAAAAGGCATAAACATAACCAAAAAGCAATGAGAAATCTCATTGCTTTTTGGTTAAAACTAATAAAATTCAATTTTCCAAATATATAAAATTTTACTAAATAATTTATTTAAGCGCCTCAACAATAGATTTTTCTACAAGTTTTAGTTTAGCAGTAACTTCATCAATTTCAACATCTGATTTTTCCTGCTTAAGGTCTCCTTTCAAAATCTCAGCCAATTCTTCAAATTCTTCTCTCAGAGTCTCAAGCATTTCAACAACAGCCAGTCTCCTAAATCTCCTTTGAGCATCAAAGTTTGAAGCATTTTCATATATGCTGTCAGCTGTTACAACATAGGAATCACCTCTGGCCGGGATAATAGATTGCAGGCCGAATTCATCGTCAAGGGTCTGTGCAAACTCATTCATTACCTCTTTTTCGCCGTGAACAATAAATACCTTTTTAGGTTTCTTGGCAATACTGCCTATCCATGACAAAAGTCCGGACTTGTCTGCATGCCCTGAAAACCCGTCTATTGCTTCTATTCTGGCATTTACCGTTATCTCCTCACCGAAAAGCTTAACCTTGGTTGCTCCATCTAGTATTCTTCTTCCAAGAGTCCCCTCAGCCTGATAACCCACAAAAAGTATTGTTGATTCCTTTCTCCACAGGTTATGTTTCAGATGGTGTTTTATTCTGCCGGCATCACACATTCCGCTTGCAGAAATTATTATTGTACTCTCTGTTTTTTCATTCAGCTTTCTGGACTCTTCCGGGGATTGAGTAAACTTCAAGGTCGGGAAATCAAGAGGGTTGTCACCGTTTGCAATGTACTCCTTTGCTTCTTCATCAAAGCAATCCAGGTTCTGCCTGAAAATTTGTGTTGCTGAGGTTGCCAAAGGGCTATCCACATATACAGGAACATTCAGTATTCTGTCAACCACATCGCCGAAAACATCCATGTACTTATTCAGATCATAAATTATTTCCTGGGTTCTGCCCACAGCAAAGGACGGGATTACAACATTACCACCTTTTGCTATAGTATCTGAAATAATATTTATAAACCTTTCAAGCTTATCCTTTTCCTTTTTTAAGATATGCTGCCTATTACCGTAAGTAGACTCAACAACAAGATAGTCTGCATCGGATATCACAGTTGGGTCTCTTAAAATGGGTACTCCCTTATTTCCAAGGTCACCGCTGAATACGATTTTTGTATCCTTTCCGTTTTCTCTGACCCAGACCTCAATAATAGCGGAACCCAAAATGTGCCCTGCATCATTGAACCTTACACGTATATCATCTGTAATGTTGACTGCCTCGCCATAAGCTACTCCCTGAAATAATTCCAAGCAGTCTGTAGCTTCTTTTACAGTATATAGAGGTTTTACGGGCGACTTCCCTGCTCTCTGTCTTTTTCTGTTCAGCCATTCATTTTCAGTTTCCTGAATATGACCGCTGTCCGGAAGCATTATTCCGCAAAGCTGAACTGTCGGTTTGGTTGCATAAATAGTCCCTTTAAAACCGTCCATATATAGCTTTGGAATTCTTCCGCTGTGATCGATATGAGCATGGGTTAAAAGCATAAAATCCAGTTCTCCGGGATTAAAGGAAAAAGGCTCGGTGTTTAAAATGACCTCATTTGCCCGTCCCTGAAACATACCGCAATCTACAAGAAATTTCTTATCCTTTGTCTCTACTAGATAACAAGAGCCAGTAACGGTTTTCGCAGCTCCAAGAAAGGTAATATTCATAACAGCACCCCATTTCATTAATGATTTGACCCACATATATAAAAGAGTACTTACTTCTGATAATAATTCATATATATTTATTCTATGAAATATCTACAAAATCCTGCTTATTTGTGCTTAATCCTTTTTTCTTCGACAGGTAATAAATGTAAACGCACCTGAATGTTACAGCCGTTAATACGATACCCCCTCCTATTAGGGAATAAATCCCTGGGATTTCATATACCACCAGTGCAACCCATATTGGGTTTAAAACAGGTTCAATGATTGGAATTAGCACGGCCTCCAGAGCCGATACGTTTTTAATTGCAAAAGAGAATAATATATATGAAAATCCAAGCTGAAAGATACCAAGCAAAATAATTCCTGTTATACTTTTTGTATCAGGTACGGTATTGAACATAAAAGGAATTGCAATAATTGCAGTCATTACGTTTCCCCAAAATATTCTGTCCAAAGGGGAGTCATCCTTCTGAAATCTCAATAATAAAGCTACCAGGGCAAAGAATACTCCGCTGATAATGGCAAGTATATTTCCAAGCATACTTC
>JAEYNI010000227.1 GCA_023412635.1 Bacillota bacterium | reverse complement strand
ACGTTTCCCCAAAATATTCTGTCCAAAGGGGAGTCATCCTTCTGAAATCTCAATAATAAAGCTACCAGGGCAAAGAATACTCCGCTGATAATGGCAAGTATATTTCCAAGCATACTTCCGGGTGATAGTTCATCAATAAAAAAGAGTATCATACCACCAAAAACTGCTAATATCGTAATGACGTCATACCATCTTACCTTCTCTTTTAAGAATACAGCTCCAAAAATCGCTACATAAATGGGTGCTGTGTATTGGAGAATGATGGCATTTGCAGCCGTTGTAAGTTTGTTTGCATAAACAAAAGTTATAACCGTTGCAGCATATACAAATGAAGCAGCAAACTTTGCAATTGTAAACCTAAAATCAGGCTTTTTAATAATAAACAATATTAAGGCAGCAGCTATAAGGCTTCTGGCACCTGCTATAGCAATCGGGTTCCAATCTACCAGTTTAATCAACAGTCCTCCCAGACTCCATAATACCGCCGTTAAAACAAGAAAAAACAACGCCAAATTT
The DNA here is from genome assembly GCA_023412635.1 of Bacillota bacterium. Lineage (GTDB taxonomy): Bacteria > Bacillota > Clostridia > Acetivibrionales > DSM-1351 > Ruminiclostridium. The sequence continues at coordinate 11,015 of JAEYNI010000227.1, read as the reverse complement.
CTCTTTGGCGTCATATCAGATAAGCTTAATTTAAACATTATTCCCCGAATCCTAGCCTCTGTAATTTTTAATAAATAAAGCCGTAAGCTTTACACAATTCTCCAAATCCTCGAGACATACCATTTCAGAAGGAGAATGTACACTTCTGCAGGGTATTGATATCCCTCCACATGGAACTCCCACTCCCGTAGTCTGTATTGCTCCGGGATCACTGCCGCCTCTGTCAAGAAGTTCAAGAGTATAGGGAATGGAATTTTCTACCGCCAGTTCCTCAAGTGTCCTTCGTATTGAGGGGTTTGCTATATATGCACTGTCCTTAACTTTAATTGCTGGCCCTCCTCCGAGTTTTACCTCTCTACTATTACTTTCAGGGGTATCACCTGTAAGCGTAACATCTATTGCAACAGCGCAGTCAGGCATTATGCCGAATGCAGCGGTTTTTGCGCCCCTCAGACCAAGCTCCTCCTGTGTTGTAAAAACAAAGTAAATTTCATTATCTGTTTTGGGGAGCGTTTTAATCAGTTGGATTAACACTGCGCAACCGCTTCTGTCATCCATTGCCTTTGATATAGCGTAGTTTCCCTGTACAGCAAAATCACCAACAAAGCTGGCTGTATCTCCTACCCTAACTAGCTTTTCAGCTTCTTCTCTGTTTTTACAGCCTATATCGATATACATTTTTCCCAGCTTCAGACCTTTCATATCCTCAAGCTTTTCTTCTGCATTCACAGTACCTATTGTTCCATTCCGGAATTTTACACGCTGTCCGAGGGAAGTAAAGGGTGAAACTCCTCCCAGATTGGAAAATCTTATAAAGCCCTTTTCATCGATATAAGTAGCTATAACACCTATCTCATCCATATGAGCTGCAAGCATTATCTTTTTCTTTTTTCCTTTTTTTATAGCTATCAGGTTTCCCATTGCATCTACTCGTATCTCATCAACATGTTTCTTTATTTCATTTGTTATGACTTCTCTTATCTCATCTTCGTTTCCGGAAACCCCGAATACCTGGGTCACCAATTTCAATGTTTCCTGCATATTAACCTCCATGAGCCGATTTAGCGGCCATAAAATGTAATGAAAATTTGTCTACTCCCATATCCGCTATAAGGCGAATAAAGGAGGTTAATTGGCCATGTGCGTTTTCAAAGTATTGAAAAACTTTGGTATTGCAAATAGTAAAAGTACTGTAAACACTATAGTATTTGTAAATACATTATATTTACAATACTTTGAATATTTCGCACGGCCATAAATTCATAGGTTAGTTTGGAAGACGAGCATTAGCGAAGTCTTTCAAGTTAACCTCCATGAGCCGCATAGCAGCCATAAAATGTAATGAAATTTACTTGAAACTACTGTTTTTCAAAACTCCCTTATCGATACTGATTTGGTGTAGCGCAGTAATTGTAAGCCTTTCAACTGCTTCATAATCACTTCTGCTCATTACCGAAACAGGTGAATGTATATATCTACAGGGAACGGATATTGAAGCAGTTTTTACCCCCGTTCCGGTTCTTTGAATTTGACCGGCATCATTTCCCCCGGTTGTGGTTTGTTTATACTGAACCTTAATGTTGTTTTGGACCGCCAAATCGTATAGGTATTGAACCAGTTCCCTGTCACAATAGCAGGTTCTGTCCATTATGGTAAGAGCAGCACCATTTCCAAGTATAGTTGAATACTCATGCTTTTCTACGTCAGGTACATCTGCACAGGTTGTTCCCTCAATTATTAGTGCCATATCAGGCATTACACCGTAAGCGGCTACTTGAGCACCTCTAAGGCCTACCTCCTCCTGAACGGTAAAACACGCATATAGGTCGAAGTCATAGCTGTGCTTAAGAGCTTCAATAAGAACAGCACACCCCACCCTGTCGTCAAGAGCTTTAGCTTTTATACAATCGTAGCCCAGATTAACAAAATCACTGTCAAAGGCGATGAACGCTCCTAAAGGAGCCAATTTTTCAGCTTCCTCCTTTGAGTCGGCACCAATATCAATATATAGCTGTTTGATTTTTGATATTTTATCCCGCTCTTCACGTTCCTGCTGATGAATGGGCTTTATTCCAATAACCCCTCTCAATTTCTTCTTCCCAATAACTACCTTTTTCCCAGGAAGTATTCTATCATCAATTCCGCCTACAGCCTTAAACTTTATAAAGCCTTTATCTGTATGACCGGATACAATGAAACCAACCTCATCCATGTGAGCCGACAGCATAATCTTTTGCTTGCTCCCGCTACCTCTTTTAAATGCAATAACATTTCCGATGGAATCTACTCTGTAGGAATCGCATAGGTTTTCTATTTTCGAGATTATATACTCTCTTACTTCCTTTTCATTTCCCGAGACACCATTTAAATCTGTCAATTCTTTTATAAGCATAGTAATTCCCCCAACTGCTCACTGCTTTGTTTGGCAAATTCCGAGACCAATCTTGCAGTGAATTTTATATCTTCCAGGTTTACAGTTTCTACGGTAGTGTGCATGTATCTTACCGGTATGGAAAGCAGCGCTGTAGGTATTCCGTTGGCGCTGACCTGTGTTGCCCAGGCTTCTGTTCCGGTATCTCCTGCTTCAACCATTTTCTGAAACGGAATACCATTTTCTCTTCCTAATTCAAAAAGCCTTGAAACAAGCTTGGGCTGTAAATTTGGACCTATAGAAATTTCAGGTCCTTTACCGGGAGTTGAGGAAACCTCCTTCGGAAGGTCAGGAATATCTCCGTGACAGGTGTCTATAACTATTGCAGCATCAGGTCTAAGGGCATATGACGCAGTCATAATGCCGGCCAAATTTGTCTCCTCCTGAGAAGATGCTACAAAGACCAAATCATTTTCATGATTAACATCCTTAAGAAGTCTTAATATTTCAAGCAAACATGCTATGCTGGCTCTGTTATCCAGTGACTTTCCGCTGGCTTTCTGTTCATTCATTATTGTTAGTTTAGATTTCAGAGAAACTGTATCTCCAATGGAGATATACTTTTTTAATTCTTCACCTGAAAATCCAGTGTCTGCTCTGAGATCCTTAAGCTTTACAGCCTTTCCTACATCTTCAGGCTTTAATAAATGAGGCGGGGTAGCTCCTATAACACCGACAATATCCTGCCTTCCGTGTATTATAACTTCCTGTGCCAAAAGTATTTTACTGTCTATACCTCCTACATTTGATAAACCAACAAAGCCCTTTTCATCTATAGAATTCACCAAAAACCCGATCTCATCAATATGTGCTGTTATCATGAGTTTTTTTGCGGCCTTGTTATATCCCTTTTTAAAACATATAACATTAAAAAACTTATCAACACTAACCTTATCGCACCAGTCCATAAATAGAATTGCGCATTTTTCAGCTGCATCCTTTTCATAACCAGGTACTGCAACAAGCTGTGATAAGTACTCCAAATTTTTTATAATTCCCATGAATTTAGTTCCCAACCCTTTTCCCTTATTCTTCAGTAATTCAATTTTATCAAAAAAATTGAGACTTTCCTAGAATAGTTTATGAATTTTATCTAAAATAAAACTGACATTTAGAAGCAGTTATTAATCTTTATCTTTTCATTAATTTGTCAACGAAAATAAAAATAAAAATATTTTTATTTTTTACTATTGACTAAAATTTGTTTTTTTATTATACTAAAAAACGTCCTTTTCGAGGGCCTTTAGCTCAGTTGGTTAGAGCAACCGGCTCATAACCGGTTGGTCCGGGGTTCGAGTCCCTGAAGGCCCACCACTTTGAAGTTGGAAGTAGGATGTTGGAAATTAGAACTTAAGAAGATTACTTTTATAACGGCCTTTCTTCGCTGCCGCGAAGATAAGAATTGCTTACAGCAATTCCAACAGTGACTCTCGAGCTACAAAACATGCTATCAGCATCTTTTGCTTTACGCTCTCGTCTGAAGGCCCACCACTTTGAAGTTGGAAGTAGGATGTTGGAAATTAGAACTTAAGAAGATTACTTTTATAACGGCCTTTCTTCGCTGCCGCGAAGATAAGAATTGCTTGCAGCAATTCCAACAGTGACTCTCGAGCTACAAAACATGCTACCAGCATCTTTTGCTTTACGCTCTCGTCTGAAGGCCCACCACTTGCCCAGATAGCTCAGTCGGTAGAGCAGGGGACTGAAAATCCCCGTGTCGCTGGTTCGATTCCGGCTCTGGGCACCAAAAAAGAAATATGATTTTAATCATATTTCTTTTTTTCAGGTTTTATATAAATGCGACTTGCGGTTCCCAGTGATTTTTGATCTTCTTTCAAATGTATAAAGGTAGCGTCTTTATCTTTTTCAAAAATTGTTCCTTCGATCTTATACCTTACTTAACGTCTACCTTCTTCACAGGAGCATCGACAGTCAATTCAATTAAGTGAGTGAATAATTTAATATCGAAAGATGAAAGTTCATAATTTTTAACACGGTTGTTCACTGCCGCTAATTCCATTCTCCATAAATTAGGAATTGCAGGAACCTCATCAAAGAATGCCTGCTGGAATGCGTGGTATTTTTCGGATAGAAAAGCCTTATCCCATGCCTTATCGGAAGAAATGTCATTCATAATAGCATTTAAGGTATCGCTAGTATATCTAGTAAAATTAGAAGACGAGTCGGGGCCCCATAGATTCTTAGGATTAGGATCAAAGCCTGTCGACCAAGCAGCGTCGTACATATCTATTTTCGGGTCATCGAGCTCAATTGCATCATAAAAAGCGTTGAACTCGGTCAAACGGCCATTGTACAAATCAACCTTCAAGCCAACATCCTTCCAGTTTTGAATTTTGTATTGAGCAAAAGTTTCCATTCCCTGACCATCCATGACAGCCCATGTAATACTGAAAGGCTTTCCATTGGGATCCTCACGGTAACCGTCATTGTTGATGTCCTTGTAGCCCGCTTCATCCAGCAGCTTCTTTGTTTTTTCGGGATCATATGTATAACCTGCTATTTCAGTGTTCTGGTATGCCGCATGTCTCGGAGTAATAACTGTGGTTGCAGAGAAACGCAGGCCGTTATACATCTCTTTTGCGATTTTTTCATTGTCAACTGCATAGCCGATTGCCTGTCGTAGCTTTACATTTGCCATTTTCGAGTTTGGTTCATAAATGTTTTTACTATTTTTCTGATCCCATTTACCTAACTTAAATCCTGTGTAGCTGAAATAAGTTTCGAGTTGTCCTATATAGGAGAAATTTTTTGGCTCCTTGTAGTCTGGATACTGCTGTTGTGAAAACACTGCTATATCAAACTTGCCTTCCTCCATTGCAGCGGGTACCAAGTCTTGAGCTATTACAGTAAGTGTAACGCCATCCAGCTTCGGCGCACCCAGATAGTAGTCGTCATTTCTTACAAGTTCAACCGACTCCCCGGGAACAATGCTCTTTACTTTGAAAGGGCCGAAGCCAATAGGAGTTTTGCGTGATTTTTCATGAGCCTTCATCTCTTTTACCGGAATTCCTTCATAATAATGCCGTGGAATAGGTGCAATCCAGATGCCTCCTACAAGAATGGAGGGGAAGAAATTTTTAAATTTGATAGTTAACGTCATTTTATCAGCGGATAATTCCAGACCGGATATTGTTTTGGCCTTACCTTCATGGAACTCTTCTACACCTACAATATTTGTGAATTGCTCATCATAGCGTATTCCTTCATAATCCTTATGAGCAATCACTTCATATGCAAATACTAAATCGTCCAGCGTTACCGGTTGGCCATCATGCCACTTAACACCGTCCTTCAGCTTCAGAGTCATGGTTTTTGCGTTCTGATCATAGGTATAAGTCGCTGCTCCGTCCTGATCAAAAACAAAGTTTTCATCAGCACTTAGAACATTCTCAATAAACCACCCATAAATATCAGAATCATACGCACTATCTGAGAAACATGGATTAAAAATTCCTTCAAAAGCAGAATCTGACACCACTGCAACCTTCAAAACTCCGCCTTTGATACTGGTTGCATCATTTGTGGTCTTTAATGGAAATTTTGCCATAACCTCCTGCATAGAAGAATTATTGGCCTCTTCCTGATTTTTGCCGCAACCGGCAAAAGTTGTAACCGTCAAAGCCAAAGTCAGTGACAGTGCCAAAAGTCTTTTCATTTTCATAACTATCTCTCCCTATTAAATAATTTTTTATGCTACCCTCTGTTTGGCGTCAGCCGCTCTTTTAACGGCCTGCCCCACAAAATATATACAAAGCATCATTACCACGATCAGTATTGATGCAGGTAACCATTGCCAGGGTCTGCGCTGCAGATTATCCGGATTCATGGCGTAGTTGATCAGTGTTCCGAGGCTTGGCGTATTAAATGGAAGGCCGAAACCCAGAACGGTCAAACCGGTCTCTAAACCCATATTTCCCGCCAGATTCAACGTCAGGTTTACAATAATTATTGAGCCTATATTCGGAAGTACCTCCCTGAACATTATGACAAAATTCCGGGTTCCCAGTGTCCTGGAGGCCTGCACATAGTCCAGGCTCGCCTGCTGTAAAGTCTTTGCCCTTGTGAGCCTTGCATCGCTTATCCAGCTGAGAGCCGATACAATTAGTACGAAGGTAATAACATTATACCTAGGTATAATGGATATAATAGCAATAATAATCATCAACCTCGGAAGCATCGATATAAAGTCAATTACTCTCATGATTATATTATCAGTTCTTCCTCCGAAATAACCGGCAATCAAGCCGACTAGTATGCCCACTATTCCGCATAATGCGGTAACACCTATAGCTATCAGGAAGGAATTTCTCGCGCCCAAAAATATCTGCCCCACCATGTCTCTCCCCGAAGCATCAGTCCCAAGTATGTGATCAGCTGAAGGCGGCTTATTGATCATGCCCAGCCTTACTTTGACAGCCTCTCCCAAATCAAAAAACGTAGAACCAATGAAAACTGTAGCAAAAATAAATATCAGCAAGATGAAAGAAACCATTGCCAGCTTGTCATGTACAAGCTCTCTATATACCGCCCTTCCAAAGGATGGTTTGTTCAGAGGATTTTTGCTTTTTACCGTCTTTTTACTTCTTTTAATCTCTAAATTTTCCATTAATTATGCTCCTCTCGTTATTTTATCCTGATTCTTGGGTCTACAGCCGACATAATAATGTCGGAAATCAAAGTACCAAGAACCGTCAGTACGGCGAATAAAATAATCAGGGCATTTACCACCGCATAATCCCTGCGCAGTATGGAGTCGAGGAAAAGATTCCCCATTCCCGGATAGGAGAAAATCCTCTCAATAAATATGGAGCCGCCAAGCAAGAACGCAATATCATATCCCAGGTTTGAAGCAGTGGGAAGAAATGCATTCCGTAAAATATGCCTGTTGTATATGGTTTTCTCAGGAACACCCTTTGACCGGGCAGTCATAACAAAATCCGAAATTTTATAGTCAACAATCTCACTCTTTAAAATCTGAATAACGCCCACCGGATACAACACCCCTCCGGTGATTGCCGGCAGCAACATATGATGAATCCGATTGAAAAAATACGAAAGGGTTCCAGGCTGAATGCCTACATCTACGGTCCCGCCCATGGGAAACCAATTCAATTTCAGAGAAAAGAAATAAATATTAATAACGCCCAATACAATGGACGGCATCGCCAGAGCCAAAAACGTGTAAAAGCTGATTGCCTTGTCCACAGGTTTTCCGTTAAACCTGCCCGATATTACACCAAATGATAGACCAATTATATATGTAATTCCCAGGGTCAGCAGAGAAAGCCAAAAGGTGTTAGCCGCACGATTTCCGATCAATTCCGTCACCGGAATCTTGTAGCTGGTGCTCTCTCCCAGATCCCCACTTAAAGCATCTGTGACCCATCTGCCGTATTTTATATACCAAGGGTCATAAAACCCCCATTTCTCACGAAGCTCTTCCAGCCTCTCAGGTGACACATTGGGGTCGATTTTGCCGGTTAGAGCATCCCCCGGCATAAAACTGGCAAGAATGAACACCAGCAGACTCAGTACGGCAACCTGAGGGATCAATACCAGAAGTCTCCGTATTATTGTTTTCCACATAAAATTTCTCTCCTTCTACGGTAAAGCGACAAAGTGGTCGTCTCCAGTTTTTTTCAAATCATAAACCCGCTGGTTTTTATCATAATACATATGGTATTTACTATCATATTCCTCCGCAACCTGCTCTCTGAACAGCTGAAGCTCATCCCGCCTGTCCGGATTGATGTCGGGAATGGCGGCAAGCAGACGTTTAGTATAAATATGCTGCGGATTTTCGAATATTTTATCCTTAACGCCCTTTTCGACAACCCTCCCTTTGTTCATTATTATAAGGTTCTTGCACATATGCTTTACTACACCCAAGTCATGGCTGATGAACAGAAATGCAAGATTGAACTGCTCCTGTATGTCCTTCATGAAGTTCAGCACCTGCGCCTGCACGGATAAGTCCAGAGCTGACACGGGTTCGTCTGCAATAATCAGCTTGGGCCGTAAGGCAAGCGCACGGGCGATACCGATTCGCTGCCTCTGCCCCCCTGAGAATTCATGGGGATATTTAAACATGGCTTCGGGAGACATACCCACTATTTCCAGTAGCTCTTCAACACGTTTTCTTTCCTCGCCTGCCGTCTGCTTTTCAAAATTCCGGAGAGGCTCTGCAATAATATCCAATATCCTTTTCTTAGGATTCAGGGAAGAGTAAGAATCCTGAAATATCATCTGCACACTTTTCCTGTAGGAGGAGTGATTTTTTCCGACATACCTCGTGATGTCCTTTCCATTGAAAAGGATCTCTCCTGCAGTTATTTCCGCAAGTCCCATGATGGCCTTGCCTGTGGTACTCTTTCCCGAACCGGACTCACCCACAAGGCCTAGGGTCTCACCTTCGTCAATCCTGAAGGAAATGCCATCCACCGCTTTGACATAACTCTGGACTCTGCCTAATATTCCTCCCCTGATGGGATAATGTACTTTTAAATCGTTTACCTCAAGTAATGCCAATCCTACCTCTCTCCTCTCATCGAAAAGTTTTTATAGCAGGAGCACAATACAAAATGCCCTTTATCTACCTCGTGATACTTCGGTTGCTCTTCATGCTCAGATTTGTCAACCCATGGAATTCTGGGAGCAAATCTGCAGCCTTCCCGCTCCATATTCTTAAGAGAGGGCACCATTCCTTCAATCACATGTAATCTGTTCCCTTTTGTTGAATCAACACTAGGCACTGATGCAAGCAGCGAGCGTGTATAAGGATGAAGGGGATTTTTGAAAATGTCACCAACCGCTCCGGTTTCCACAACCTGACCGGCATACATCACCGCCACCTTATCGGCCATCTCTGCGACAACTCCCAAATCATGCGTAATCAGAATGATACCCGACTTCATTTCCTTTTGAAGCTTCTTTAACAAATCCAGAATCTGAGCTTGTATGGTGACGTCAAGTGCTGTGGTCGGCTCATCAGCAATTACCAGAGATGGCTTGCAGGCCAGCGCTATGGCAATCATTGCCCTCTGTCTCATTCCTCCCGAAAGTTCGTGAGGAAACTGAGAATAGGTTAATTCAGGAGATACAATGCCTACTCCCTCCAGCAATTCAATAGCACGGGTCTTTTTCTGCTTCTTGTCCATTTTCATGTGAAAGGTCAACGATTCCTCAATTTGCTCTCCAATTTTCATCAGTGGGTTTAAAGCAGTCAGAGGATCTTGGAAAATCATTCCGATATCCTTTCCCCTGTATTGATTTAACTCGTCCACATTCATATGTAGCAGATCAGTCCCTTTAAAGTATATATTGCCTTCCACCTTCGTATAGGTGCTGTTATGCAGACTGAGAACGGATAGGGCAAGTGCACTTTTACCGCACCCCGATTCACCTACAATAGCAAATACCTCATTCTCCTTTACGCTCAGTGAAACACCGTCCACTGCACCATAATACTGCCCGTCAATGCGAAATGAAGTAATAAGATTATTAATTCTCAACAACTCATTCTTTTCCATAAAACTCCCCAATTCCTAGATATAGCTGTCAGTTCTTGCAAAGTTCTCAAAAGTCTTAATATTAAGCATTTCACGTATTTGTATTTGAAGAATCCCGCATCCTAAATAGACGGCTTAATATAAAAAAACACAGACAATTCCAAACATTATGCTTCATTGCATAAGTTTAAAAAAATATCCATGTACTTTGTAATGATGATATATAAAGTCGATTGTATAAAATTTAATATAATTATTTCTTACACTCTATCATATTTTGCGAATTATTACAATCTATTACAGTAATGTATTAACGTATTATTTAAAAAATGTAAATATATCCATTAAGTCCCCATTAGAGATTTTATATATACTGCATTTAGATGTTGGTAGAGTTAATCCTTATAATAATCACTTATATGAACATATTTTACTTGAGTATCCTTAAAATTAAACGTTCTATCATTGCGAATACAATCATTTTTTATAACAAAAAACCTATGCTTTAACTGTCTGCATAGGTTTTAACATTTATCTAGTTGATGATGAACAATATAGAAACTTCACAAAACATCTATTGTGTACAAGAACAGTTAAGTATTCAGAAGGCTTAATATAGTGGGCTATGTTAAATATCTTACAGTAATCTTCATAAACGCTATTAGCGTCACTACAAATATAACTGTTATCTTGCATATGTTCCTCAAACAGCGTTACAGAAAGGTATGTTGTAAGTTTCCCTAAACAAGATACCATACATACATACAGAATATCCACGATTATCAATGGCTGTAACAACTGTAGCAAATTCCAAACTCATTACTCCTTACTTTGATGGTTTTCTACCGTAGCGTGGTTCTCTTTCATTTTCTTTGCCAACCTATTATTAAGATTATAAATTTTTGAAAAAAAGGTTGACAATTCTCCGTATTTCCTGCATAATCTTATTTGTTGCGAAAAACTTAATATCTGGAGGGGTTCCCGAGTGGCCAAAGGGGGCAGACTGTAAATCTGTTGTCAGTGACTTCGATGGTTCGAATCCATCTCCCTCCACC
>JAEYNI010000188.1 GCA_023412635.1 Bacillota bacterium | reverse complement strand
ATTCAAGTGTAAAAGCCATCCAAGGAAATGGAGAAACTTTTAGCGAGATATCTAAACAGGCTGAACAATTAAAGGATATAGTAGCTAGTGTTGCAAAAAATGTAGAAATAATGACTGTTAACAGCAACGACTTTGAGAATACAATGCAGGAGATAAATGAGACAAGTCATGAGTTTGCCGCAAATGCAGAAGGAGTATCGGCAGCCAGTGAAGAACAAATAGCTTTGACAGAAGAAATTGTTTCTTTATCTAAAGCAATGGCAGAAATGTCAGAAGAGCTATCAAGTCTGATTAAGAATTTTAGATTGTAAACTATATGAAAGGGAGTGGGTAAGTTTCATGTTTTGTGTAAACGGTAAAAATTGATGTTGAATATGTAATACTTTTAGGGACGGGTGCCTATTTTTTAGCATCTGTCCCTAATTTGCATTGAGACTGTTTAATAAATTCTGTAAAAAAAGCTTTCTATGATAAAATCAAATATCACAGAAAGCTTTTTTTATGGCAAGAAGAAAAAATTCAATGAGCGAAGGTAAAAAAGAACATCATTGCTGCACTACTTCAGGAGTATGACATTAAGTCTGCTGAGGACATCCAGGAACAATTCCTATGCAACTTCAGAAACGGACATATTTTACTACCCCTTTTATTGGAGTATGGAATTGCTCATGTTTCAGCAACAATTTTGCCTATATCTGTAAGGTCATAACCACCGATTCCTTCCAGCTCAATTTTAAATTCTTGAGAACGAAGGATTTCAAGAACAGATTGAAATGGTACTTTACCCATGTCTTCCTTTTTAATAACAAGCTCATACCTTTCGGTTTGGAGAGGTATAAAATCAATTCCTTTTACCTGAAGCCCGGATTTCTCGTTACCAATACCAATATCTGCACCTCCGCGCGCAACTGTGCTGGCAATTGCAAGGTGGGATGTGCTTTCTCGGTCGTAACCTTTTATATTCCTAGCAGGTATGCCAAATTTTCTAAGATGTTCATCCAAGAGAACCCTGGTTCCGCTACCTTTTTCACGATTGATAATGGTAATGTCTTTCCTGTTTAGATCTTCCCAACCCTTAATACCTTTAGGATTACCTTTTGCCACATAAAAGCCTTGAAGTCGGCATGCTAGATGAATAATTACTGCAGGAACACCAGGTAGCATTCTTCTGACAAATGGTATGTTATATTGTCCTGTGTCACCATCCCATAAATGAGCTGTGGCCATTTGAACGTTGCCCTGATATAAGGCATATAGACCATTATAGCTTCCCACATACGAACGTAAAGCATGTACGCCATTAGGGTGTAATTGAAGATATCTCGAAAGGATATCTAGAAGAATATCCTGACCACAGATTACAAAGCCGTTGCTACTGAATGACTCTTCACCGAAAAAAGGGTTTGATCTTAATCTGGATGTATTACTATAAGGCTGGCTGGCGTTTTTTATGCTTTTAGTCTTATTTTTATATTCCTCAACATCTTTTGAGTCAACTCTTACTTTTTTTCCTACTCTATAGGAGTTCAATTCCCCCCGCTTTATTAACTCATAGACGGTATTTTTGGCTATTTTCAAGATGTCTGCGACTTCCTGAGGTGTTAATGCTGAATTAACATTCATGTTGATTCTCCTTTACATCTACTTCTCTACTTCTGATGCTAGATTTCTGAATAAATATCATAACAGATAGCATAACGTAATAAAACAGTATGATATATATTATATATTACTTTTCATAAAAAAGTAAACAGTACAGCGAACGTAGTTCAGTAGTAACTTGGAAGACTTCAAAATAATCATTTAAAATTAACTATTGATTTTTGTATTTATTGCATATATAATTAAACGTAACAAAACGTGACGAAAAGATATAAAGTGTAATCGTATATCATGTTATGTATTGTGGTATACCATTATGGATTTGGATATCACATAAAAACTCAAAGATGAGGTTGTAGCATTCTGATTTGGAAGCTATGATCTCATCATTTTTTTTATATTCATTATTTAAACGACATTTATAAGGCAACTAGTATTAAAAGGGGATGGTTAAATGAAAGGAAAAGCTTATGAATTCGATGAAATTGCAAGTGGACCGTTTTTTTTGATATACCCGGTCATTGCACAGCAAATTGTTGAGAAGACAGGTATAACGTCAGGCACATGTCTTGACATTGGAAGCGGAGGCGGTCATTTAGGACTCTCACTAGCGCAAATTACAGATATGTGTGTTATTCTTCTGGATAAACTTGAGGATGCGATAACTATAGCAACAAATAGAGCCGATGAGTGGGGCCTGGCCCAACGAGCTACTTCTGTGCTTGGTGATGTACAAAGAATGCCTTTTGAAGATGGAACAATTGACTTGTGTGTTAGTAGAGGATCTGTTTGGTTCTGGGAAGACCAGAAAAAGGGTTTTGAAGAGATTTACAGGGTCCTTGCAGAGGGTGGTATGGCTTATATTGGCGGAGGCTTTGGTAACTCGCAGCTAAAAGAACAGGTAGATAAGAAGATGAAAGAACGTGACAGTGAATGGCCCAAAAGCAGAGAAAAATTTGTTGAGGGAAATACTGTGGATCATTTCACACAAATATTATGTCAGGCTGAAATCTCTAATTTTAAGATAACAGATGATGAAAAGGGTATATGGGTTATATTTAAGAAGGAAAGTACCAGGGAGGTGAGTTAAATGAATGCAGTTACTGATATTAAGGAGAAATACGCCCATGATAGAGCAAACTTTATCGGATATACCTATTGTCCTTTAAAGCTTACCTTCAGAGATAGCTTTGAGGAAGTTCTGAAAAGCTACCAATTACATAATGATAATATGAATTTCACATATTATGTCCCTACGGGATGTACTGATGGAGATCCATATGAGGATATTTGGAAAGCTGAAAGTATAGATCAGCTCCCGGATATAATTGCAAGTGTGGGCTTTGGTGATTTTTTCAGGCAGGAATTTGTAGAGGGATTTATATATAAGGATTATTTTAAAGCAGTTCCTCAGAATGAAATTCATAAGTCTTTTGTAAGTGCCGGATTAGTTGATCCAAAGGGATGGTATACAGTGTACTCTGTTCTTCCATTGGTTATGCTGATTGACAGAAAGAAGCTTGGGAATCTGCCCATGCCCAAACGTTGGAGTGATTTATTAAATCCCGTGTACAAAAACAATATTATTATTGGTGCTTCCCATGGCGATTTTCATGAAGATTTGTTTCTATACATATATAAAGAACATGGTGAGGAAGGGGTCGTTAAGATAGCCAACAATATTAAGAGCGGGTGTCATGCATCTCATATGGCTAAGATGGCTGGAACCAACAACAGTGAAGGTGCAGCGGTTTATGTCATACCCTGGATATTTGCGAAATCCTGTCCAAGGAATGATGTGACAGAAGTCATATGGCCTGAGGATGGTGCATTAACAACCCCAATTTACCTGCTGACCAAGGAATTTGCATTTGAAAAATACAAGCCTATCGTTGATTTTATAATTGGATACGCTTATGGAGAAAAATGTGCACATAACTATTTTCCTGTTATGAATGCCAAGGTCGATAACAGGCTTCCGGAAGGAGCAGTTCTTAAGTGGCTGGGCTGGGATTACATAAGGAAACACTCAATCCATGAGCTAATGGAATATGTTATGAGAATTTTAAAACGGGTTTGGACTGGTAACACCGAAGTAAAGGAGATGGTGCTATGAGACTAATTACAGTATCGGGTCCGCCGTCATCTGGCAAAACCTCTGTCATTTTAAAGACTCTTGAATTTATAGGAACAGACCTTAATAAAATTGGAATTGTTAAGTTTGACTGCTTTTCAACCTGTGATGAGCAATTGTATAAGGAGGCAAGGCTTCAGGTAAAAGTAGGGCTTTCGGGAAATTTGTGCCCCGACCATTTCTTTATTAGTAATATTGAAGCTTGTCTTGAGTGGGCAGGTCAGAAAAAACTGGATTATTTAATTAGTGAAAGTGCCGGATTATGTAACAGATGTTCTCCCCACATTAAAGAAGTTCTTGCAGTATGTGTTATTGATTGTCTTTCGGGTGTGAACACACCCAAGAAGATAGGTCCAATGCTTAAGCTGGCGGACATTGTTGTTATCACAAAGGGAGATGTCGTATCTCAGGCTGAAAGAGAAGTTTTCTGCTTTAAGGTAAAACAGGCTAATCCCAAGGCTTTTATTACCTTTGTTAATGGCATAACTGGACAGGGAGCTTTTGATTTAGCAATGAAGCTTAAGGCAGCCCCCGATATATTCAGTCTCCGGGGGAAGAGACTGAGGTTTTCCATGCCGGCTGCACTGTGCTCTTATTGTATTGGAGAAACAAGAATAGGAGAGGATCATCAGGTTGGAAATCTCAAGAAGATGGATTTTAAGGATGTGAGTTAATGAAGGAATACGTCTTGTCAACAGCATTGAACGAAATATTGATGGAGTATCCCTTTGCGGAGGATTTCTTTATTTCGCTGGGAATAAGGTCGGCTAAAGCCGGACTTACTATTGAAGCTTTTTTGAAAACACTTGGCGACAGCTTTTTTGAAGATTATGGAATGGAACGTCAACAAATTGTAAGCCATTTCATTTCATATTTGGAAAAAATGACTGAGCTGAAATTGAAGCCCGGCTTTGTAGTAAATGAAATTGCTGTGGTAGGTGGCCGTAATAAATCCGGGAATAGAGAAAATATTACTTTGACTATGAAGCCCGGAGAGATTATATGCATTGTTGGACCTACAGGTTCAGGAAAAAGCAGGCTGCTTGCGGATATAGAATGTCTTGCTCAAGGTGATACGCCGACCGGTAGAAGAGTTCTATTAAACGGTAAGGCTCCTGATTACGAGAAGCGGTTCTTGGTAGAACATAAACTTGTAGCTCAATTATCACAAAATATGAATTTTATTATGGATCTGACAGTGAAGCAATTTATTACAATGCATGCTGAATGTCGAATGGCTCAGGATATCGATTGGATTGTGAAAACCATTTCACAATGTGCAAACGAGCTTGCAGGAGAAAAATTCTCGTTGGATACAGCAGTTACAGCATTAAGCGGGGGACAATCCAGAGCTTTGATGATTGCAGACACTGCGCTCTTAAGCAGTTCACCCATTGTATTAATTGATGAAATTGAAAATGCCGGAGTAGACCGCAAGAAAGCTCTGGAGCTTCTTGTTAAAAGGGAAAAAATTGTTCTGATGGCTACACATGATCCTATTCTTGCTTTAATGGGAGATAAACGAATTGTGATCAGTAACGGAGGAATGAGTAACATTATTGAGACCAGCAATCTGGAGAGGGAGAATCTAGAACTTTTGGGCTATCTGGATGCCAAGATGATTGAGATTCGTAATTCCCTTAGAAATGGTGAGAGAATAGACTTTAGTGTAGGTGAAATTTTTGGAGATTTGGAAAGGAAGGTGCGGTAATGAAGAATAATTTACTTTTTATAGTACTCATTATGATAATAATGATATCCTTTTTATTTAATGGTTGTGGAAACACAGCTGAAAAGGTTAGTGAACAGAATCCGTCTACGGTAGCTCAGAATACGGTAGCCCAGCAGAAGGGTGAACAGAGTACGTCTACGGCAGCCGATCAAAAGAGTGAGGCTAATAGTGAAAAAACCCGGAAAATAGTAGATATGGCTGGACGGACAGTTGAGGTACCCACCACAATTAAGAAGGCCTATACAACCAGTCAGATTGGGATTATAGTGCTGTATACCTTGAATCCCGATAAGCTTGCAGGGTGGGGATTTGAACTGTCAGATGTTGATAAACAGTTTATTGATGAAAAATATCATAGTCTACCAGTGTTGGGAGTCTGGTCGGGTAAGAATGGGTCAGGAAATATTGAAGAAATCATTAAGGTACATCCAGACGTTATTTTTTCTATAGGTACAATTGAGGATTCACAAATATCATTATCGGACAAAATTCAGGAACAGACAGGAATACCGGTTGTAATGCTGGATGGACCACTTGAAAAGCTCGACAAAATGTATAAGGAAATTGGAGATATTATGAATGAAGAGGCTCGCGCAAAGGAGCTTGGAGATTACTGTGCTAAGACAATTGCCGATATAAACACCTTTAAGTCGAAAATTCCTGATGAAAAAAAGGCCAGGGTTTATTATGCGGAAGGCCCGAAGGGACTTGAAACTGATTCTAAAGGCTCATTTCATACAGAGGTGCTTGATTTCGTGGGTGGTATAAATGTAGCGGATGTCCCTATGCAGGGAGGTTACGGCAGGTCGGCAGTATCATTGGAGCAGTTGATGAAATGGGATCCGGAGGTCATTATTGTGGGATATGACAAGGATACAAAGGGTGGATTCTATAATGAGGTATACAATACTCCCGAGTGGAAGGATATTAAAGCAGTAAAGGATAAAAAGGTATACTCCATCCCTAATAGACCCTTCGATTGGTTTGATAGGCCTCCGTCAGTGAATCGTATCATAGGTGTAAAGTGGCTTGCGAACCTGTTATACCCTGATTATGTAGACCTGGACATTACAAAAGAAGCCAAGGACTTTTATGAGAAATTCTACCACAAAAAGCTTACAGATGAGGAAGTGAAGTTATTATGGAATCCATAAATGAACTGGGAGTAAAAAAATACATAAAAGCTTTTAGCCGCCATAGATATAAAGAATCAAAAAGAAGTGTAAAATATATGATGATTATATTAGCTGTTATGCCAATCCTAGCATTTTTTATTTCCTTTACAATAGGAAGATATGGCATTTCCTTAAGTGAAATACTAAACATCTTCTTTTCAAAAGTATTTGGGCTGGAAGCCACATGGACTACCACAGCAGAAACGGTAATATTTAAGGTGAGAACTCCGAGAATACTTGCAGCTATGCTGGTTGGGGGTGCGTTATCAGTTTCTGGAGCTGCTTATCAGGGGTTATTCAAAAATCCCATGGTGTCACCAGATATTCTTGGAGCATCTGCAGGAGCTGGATTTGGAGCAGCTATGGGAATCCTTATGTCTTTTGGTATTATTGGAATACAGATATCCTCCTTTCTTTTTGGGTTAGGGGCAGTTGCTTTGACCTTAATCATTAGTACAATTATAAAGAAAGGGAGCAATGCAGTTTTGGTATTGGTACTAACAGGTATGGTTGTTTCCACCTTGTTTACTTCCTTTATTTCAATTACCAAATATTTAGCAGACCCATACAGCAAGCTTCCTGCAATAACCTTCTGGTTAATGGGTGGGCTGTCTTCCATAAGCATGAAAGATGTTTCCATAATAATTCTTCCTATTCTGTTTGGAACTGTACCGCTTATCCTTCTAAGATGGAAGCTCAATGTTCTATCCTTTGGGGAAGAGGAGGCAAAAGCATTGGGGATTCGTACCTCGGTACTCAGAATAATTATCATTGTATGTTCAACCCTGTTAACGGCAGCATCGGTTTCAATTTGCGGTATGATCGGCTGGGTGGGTCTCATTATACCTCACTTGGCCAGAATGCTAGTGGGACCTAATTATAAGGTTTTGCTACCAACGTCTCTCTTTATTGGCAGTACATATCTTCTTCTAGTGGATGATGTGGCCAGAAGCAGCTTTTCGTTAGAGATTCCATTAGGTATTCTCACTTCATTAATAGGTGCTCCGTTCTTTATTTATCTTTTGATTAAGGGAAAGAGGGGATGGATATGAGACTGGAAGTAAAAGACGCCGTTTGCGGTTACGGTTCAAAAAAGGTAGTAGAAAACATTTCGCTGAGTGTTGAAACAGGTGAAATTTTATGTCTGCTTGGAGCAAATGGCGTCGGGAAAACAACCTTCTTTAAAAGTATTTTAGGCTTTTTAAAGTTGTTGGATGGCGAAGTGCTGTTAGATGGCAAGAATATTAATAGACTGTCCCAAAGAAACCTTGCAAAACTTGTAGGCTACGTTCCTCAGGCCCATACGCCACCTTTCCCATTTACAGTACTTGATATTGTGGTGATGGGAAGGACTGCTCATATGGGGATGTTTGATTCTCCATCATCAGAGGACAAAAAAATAGCAGAAGATGCATTAGATACCTTGGGAATTTCATTTTTAAAAGACCGTGTTTATACAGAAATCAGTGGTGGGGAACGTCAAATGGTTCTGATTGCACGTGCGCTGACACAGCAACCCAAAATACTTATTATGGATGAACCCACTTCAAACCTTGATTTCGGAAACCAGATCAGGGTACTGGAGCAAATCAACACGCTTTCAAAAAAGGGAATAGGAGTTATTATGACTTCACATTTTCCAAACCATGTTTTCCTATGCTCTTCCAAGGTGGCCTTGATGCTGAGGGATAATGAATTTATTATTGGAGACGTTGATGAGGTTGTAACAGAAAAAAACCTGAGATTAGCCTATGGAATCAATGTCAGGATAACCAGTATAGAGGACTCCAAGGGAAGCATTGTAAAAGCCTGTGTTCCAATTATTAATTAGGGCACATAAAACTAATGGGATTATTTATCCTACAAACCCGTTTCAGAACACAGGAAACTGATAGAAAATCTGAAATCAAAAGTATCTGTAGTTATTTTAACAAGTATTATACTTATAGCAGCTGATATTTATTTTTCATCCAGAAAAATAACAAAACCCATACTTGCAGTTTCCGAACAAGCAGAACGATTGGCAAATGGAGATTTAACAGTTAATATTCCTGAGTCTGCTCTGATGAGAAAGGATGAACTTGGCAAGCTGGCCAATTCTTTTTCCACTATGATTCAGAATTGAAATAAATGAGACAAGTCATGAGTTTGCCGCAAATGCAGAAGGAGTATCGGCAGCCAGTGAAGAGCAAATAGCTTTGACAGAAGAAATTGTTTCTTTATCTAAAGCAATGGCAGAAATGTCAGAAGAGCTATCAAGTCTGATTAAGAAAATTAAATTGTATACTTTATGAAAGGTAGTTCTTTGTTTGGTGCGATCGATGGGACTTGTTTTATGCATCGGCAAGCCTCGCATAAAGTGACGTCGCCCACCTAAACCGATTAAGGGGGTCCCTGCAAGTCGTAGACTTGTGGGGAAAAGGAGAAGCGATGGAGCGGTACATAAAATCCATATAAAGATATAAGTAGATGGATTTTATGTGGAGCGAAATCCGCTTCGACGTGGTACCGGGCTCCTACGCTCACTGCCCGATGACCGTTCAGGTCATCTTGGCGACGTTCGCGCCCTTACGGGTTCAAGTCCTAATACGTATACATAAAAAAAGAAACGATTGATACTTCGTATCATCGTCTCTTTTTCTTGGTGCGATCGATGGGACTTGAACCCATACGGTCTCCCACACGCCCCTCAAACGTGCGCGTCTGCCAGTTCCGCCACGATCGCATTTATGGTGTTTTGCTGTGCTTCCCGCATCAGCAAGTATGATTATACTAGGTAATTTTAAGAGTGTCAATAAATAATTTAAAAAAAACTGATTTTGTTAATATATATTTTTGGTAAACGACGAAATACTATTAGTACTAGGTAATATGGAATGCCTGAGAACTAATTAACAAATTGTAAATAAAACAAGTATTTTTGAAAATGTGTTGAACCCGACGTTTAGTATTGGTAAAATACTTATTGTTAATATAAATGCATAGTAATTCAAACTATGAATAAGAAAAGGAGAGTTGCGCGTGGGGTTTTTCAGTGCAAACTACAATAAACCAGGACCCGGAGTTGACAAAGATGCTCCTCCTAAGCCGAGATTTTTTATCTTTTTTGAGGTGCTTAAGCGTAAGTTCTGGCATATGCTCAGGGTTAACCTGATGTTTGTTTTATTTAATATTCCTGCATTAATCATTGCACTTATTGTATCTTCAGTCTATTTACAAAAAGTACAGTTTGACGGAGGAATAGGTGATTTTTATATCAGATTCTTTTTGGCTGCTGTGATGACATTAGTACCGGTAATTACTCTGGGACCTGTACAGGCAGGTTTTACCTATATTCTAAGAAACTATTCCAGAGAAGAGCATTCTTTCATATGGTGGGACTTTAAGGAAACCTTTATTAAGAACTTTAAACAGGGTATGCTGATTACAGTAATTGATATAGTTGTGATGTATATTCTTGGTATAGCCATTAATTTCTATACCACCCAAAGCGGATTACTTGCCACTGCAGCAACATCCTTTGTAGTTCTATCGCTGGCAATTTTTATGATAATGCATTTATATATTTACCCGATGCTGGTTACAGTTCATTTGAGTATTAAGGACCTTTACAAAAACGCATTTATTTTTTCGATACTCAAGTTGCTTCCAAACCTGCTGTTTCTCGTATTAAACCTTGCAGTAGCATATCTGGCATTTTATTTCATAATAGCCGGAATAATTTTGTATATACTGATACTACCATGCCTCATAGGTTTAATGAACAACTTCTATGTTAATCCTATTATAAAGAAATATGTAGTAACTGAAACTGAATCTAAAGAAACGGAAGAATTAGACGATGAAGACGATGAAGACGACGGTGAAAGCTTCTATAAAAAGGATTATAAGGAAGCAGACAGCGCTTTAGAATTAGATTCCAATAACAAAACAGATTCAGAGGAAGATCCTGACAATAAATAATATACTATATAACACAATAAATTATAGATGGATAACAATGCATTTGCAGAACCTGACCTACAGTTGGGTTCTTTTATTTTACAAAAAATTGTACGTTAGAATTTATTAATTTACAAGTGAAGAGATGCAAAAAGAGGTACACAATAAGGTACACAATAATCCTATTGACCTTCTCGCTGCGTCATAGTCTATAATATAGCTTGTTCATTAAGAGGCCAATTAGTGTTCAAAAATTTAATGGGAGGAAGAAAAATGAAAATCAGTATTTTAGAAACGAACAAGCTATACACCGAGATGTTGTCTCTGCCTGATGATAAGCGAGTTGATTTTTTTGACAGAAATTTCTTACAGCCATTTTCAGCTATGTTTGAAAGAATAAACATGCCCCGCGACCCTAATCTTCTGGGGTATTTGGCACTGTCCGGTGCAGATAAGCTTACAAGTCAAATGCTTAAGCAACTAA
This sequence comes from Bacillota bacterium, assembly GCA_023412635.1. Lineage (GTDB taxonomy): Bacteria > Bacillota > Clostridia > Acetivibrionales > DSM-1351 > Ruminiclostridium. The sequence continues at coordinate 6,513 of JAEYNI010000188.1, read as the reverse complement.
ATGATTCTGATGCATGGAATGAAGCCAGGCAAGCTGTTGAGTTAGCTCTGAGCAACTTACAGCCGACAGGGATTACAATACCGAAGGAAGTCTTACTTGGAATCTTTTTGGGAAATCCTTCAATGCTTGAACAAAGTGAAGGATATTCAGGAGTCGGATCTATTCCAGGTTATATCCAGATACTTATTGCACCTAATACATACACTATTCCAAGGTTACCCTCGTGTATTGCTCATGAATTTCATCATAATGTACTTTTTAATAATATAAGTTGGAATTTCATGAATGTTAGTTTATGGGTATTTTATACGTTAATCTGCTTAGCAAAATCATTAAATATTTTATTAATATTATTGAACTATCTTCCCATGTCCTGGCGTTCCATGAGAGAAGCGGAAGGGATGTAGTATTGGGTAACAATAAGGGGAGCAGACGTACCAGTTTAATCTAGTACGACTGCCCCCCTGTTGGTAAAGCGGTTATTTAATTATATTATATCAAGAACTCTTTTTTTATGGCCGAGATAATTTTATCGGTATCCTTATCATAAATGAGGAAGGATATGTCTACCTCTGAGGTTGTAACAAGTTTAACATCCACTTCGTTAGCCGCAAGGAGTCTGAACAGCCTGGCAGCAACTCCCGGGATCTCCTTCATGGCTTCCCCGAACACACTTATTTTTGTGCTGTCGGAATCTATACCTATTCTTAGGTTCGGAACAGAGTTTCTGTATGCATTGAGCAGAGATATTACTTTTGTTATATTATCTGCCGGCATGCTGAAGGAAATATTTATTTTTCCTTTATATGGAGGGGATTGGCTAATCATATCAATATTTATATTTTCATCTGCAATTTTACTGAATATATTAGATATCAACAGCATGTCATTGGGAAGATTATCTACTGTCACCATTGCTACATTGTACAGGGTACACATACTTGTAACCGAATTATTAGACATAAGAATTCCCTCCTATAAAAAATATAAAATTCACAATAAAAATACTAATTTATTTCCGCAATGAGATCCGTCATGGAATAAAGTCCAGGCGCCTTATCCCAAAGGAAAAGTGAAGCCTTTAGAGCACCTACCCCAAAAATTTCCTTTGACGTTGCAGTGTGATTTATTTCAATAATTTCATCATTGCCTGCAAATATAACAGAGTGATCTCCAACGATTGTACCACCGCGAACAGCATGAATACCAATTTCCTGCTTACCGCGTTTCTTCATTCTGGAATGTCTGTCATAAGTGTATTCACACTTATCCTCAAGTGTTTCATTAATGGCTTCAGCTATTGCTAAAGCTGTTCCACTTGGTGCATCAATCTTCTGGTTATGATGCTTTTCGACTATTTCAATATCAAACTGTCCTTCAAGGACCTTAGCTGCCTTTTTAGCAAGATCAATAAGTAAATTTACACCCAGGGACATATTAGCTGAGTAAAACACCGGAATATTTTTGGAAACCTCTTTTTTCAAGACATTAATTTGATCACTTGAAAGTCCGGTAGTACAAACTATAACAGGTATTTTTCTTTGCTGGGCAAATTCTATCAAACCGCCGAAGGCTTTAGGGTTTGAAAAGTCTATAATGACATCTACCTTGACATTACACTCCCGTAAATCAGTAAAAACAGGGTAGGGGTTATTTATGTTATTATTTATGTCAGATCCTGCAGCAATTTTTAAACCGTCGAAGTTTTCAGCCAGTCTGGTAATTACCTGGCCCATTTTGCCATTACAACCGCTTAGTAAAACATTAATCATTTGTATCACATCCTAATCATTATTATCAAGATAGCTTTTGATATAAGTATATCATTTATAAATATGTTAAATCACATTTTTATTACATTCTTGCCTACTACTGTTAACTAAGACAACAAACCGTATTTTTTCAGTTCGTTTCTTAATATGTCCAGATTTTTTTCGGACATATCTACCAAAGGCAGTCTGCAGCTGCCAACATTCATACCCAGAAGATTCATGGCAGCTTTTATCGGAATGGGACTTACTTCAATAAACAGAGCTTTAATAAGGTCAAGAGTCTTCAACTGGAGCCTTCTACTGGCCACAACATCCCCAGCAAGGTACTTGGCTACCATGTCATGAGTGTCTTTCGGAATGATATTTGCCATTACTGAAATAACACCCTTTGCGCCTAATGAAAGGAAGGGAACAATTGCTGCATCTTCTCCCGAATATACAGAAAAATCTTCTCCGCAAAGATTTACAACATCCCCAACCTGGGAAAGATTACACTCCTTTATGGCAACGATATTATCGATTTCAGACAAAGCTTTAATCGTTTCGGGAGAAATATTCAGATTTGTTCTGGAAGGAACATTATAAAGTACCACCGGAATACTTATGCTGTTGGCAATTAGCTTAAAATGCTCATAAAGCCCCTTTTGCGTGGTCTTATTGTAATAGGGAGTAACGGTTAAAATAGCATCTGCTCCGACTTCCTGTGCATATTTGCTAAGCTCAATAGCATGAACTGTGTGGTTGCTTCCTGTACCAGCTATAACCGGCACTCTACCGTTTACCTTCTCAACAGTAAATTTAATGGCAGCCTTATGCTCATTGTCATACATTGTGGATGCTTCACCCGTAGTGCCTGCAATAATTATGGCATCAGTGCCTTCCTTAATTTGATACTCAATTAATTCAGAAAGTTTATTGTAGTCGGTACCGTCATTTGTAAACGGAGTAACAATTGCAACGCCTGATCCTGTAAAAATTGGTTTTCTCATAATAACCTCCATTTGCGTGATATTAACACACTGCTATTCTTTATTATACAATTGAAACAAAGCATATGCATTAATCCAAAAGTTTTAATTGTAATACTTTCTCGAAAATGTAAAAAACGTTGGCGTAAGCCAACGTCTGTTTTAAAAATTATAACTGTAAAATTATAATAAACAGATAGCGCTCCACCACATCATTATGATGACAGTCTCAAGGCTCTTAACCTTAAAACCAGGTAATACATTTTATTGGGAAGTATTTACCTTCGGCGTTTTTCCCTTTCACTGCAAATCATGAGACCCCAAAATCTTCATTGCAGATACTAATTAAATACGCACCTCTATCTCAAGCTATATTTATTTTTTCTATCATATCATTGGTAAATAATTGTGTCAAATACTTTTACTACGAATTTGGTTGTAAATCAGTGTACTTGTGTATCCAGTCTATGTACCTATATTATATGCTCGATATTTCAATTCTGTTACATTTTTTCTTTCAGGCAGGATGTATAATATTCCATGTCGAAACAAGCTAAGAAAAATGACGAAAATACAAGGAGTTTGTTACTAATGAAGAAATTTTGCTTATTTATAAGCATGGTATTAGTTATTACAATGTTTTCAGGTATCAATAGTTTTAATGTTTATGCTGCAGCAAATCCTACCGTAAAAATAGGCTTATATTATGGTTCTAAAGCTCAGAGTCAGATAATTATCAGTGCAGATAAAGGTGTTGCATTCCTTGCTTATGATTCGTCTGCAAACTCGGATATTCCAATATATAACTCAAGCCCGGGACAAAATATTAGAATTGTTAAAGACAGCTACTTTACCGGAAACGGGGCAATACTCTCAGCTGTTGATGAAACGGGAAATCCAACAGTAGGGCCATATCATCTGAAACTAAAAAAGACCTATAAGACATATAATGAAGCAGTAAGGGACGTAGATACATATAAAAAGAAGGGAATCAAGGCCTATCCTGTGTACACTGATACAGGTTGGAATGTATGGACAGGCTTCTATATCGACCAGATAGCAGCAAATTCTGATATTGCAGAAGTTGTAAAAAAGCTTGGACAAATCGAGTGCACTGTTGTTGAAAAGTCTGATACAAGGATATATGGAGCTGACAGTATTACCGGTGATACTATATTTATGTTTGCTTCTGAACAGAAGCTGTTACAGGGAAAGCCGGTCGAAGGAGAACCTGTTAAAATTGGTACAGACAAGTTCAATACCTATAGAGGTCAGGTAGAATTCAGAAGAATGACAGGCAGTGATATGACCATTATAAATACATTGCAGATGGAAGAATATCTTTATGGTGTAGTCCCTAATGAGATTGAGAGTTTTTCAGACATTGAGGCAATCAAAGCTCAGGCAGTAGCCGCCAGGACTTATGCACATCTGAATCTGACGAAATCGAACAAATCCAATACTCATTTGAACTATGGCTTTAATCTATGCAATGATACTCATTGTCAGGTATATAGGGGGATGGGCTCAGAAAGTGCAATTGCAAATTCTGCTATTGACGAAACAAAGGACATGGTTTTGACTTATGAAGGAAAATTGATAGAAGCAGTTTACTCAGCTTCCAGCGGTGGGCAGACAGAAGACGGTTCAAATGTTTGGAATGGTGCGCCATATCTCAAAAGTGTCGAAGATAAGTATGAATCAGGGAAGTCACCTAAATATAATTGGACGTTGACGTTTACTGCCGATGAAATCAGCCAGAAGCTGAAAAACTATGAAATAGGCGACGTCACAAGTATTGAAATTACCAAGCTGTCAGCAGCTGGAAGACCCATTGAAATAATTGTAAAAGGTACATTGAAGCCCGAGGGAGTAAAATTTGTAAAGGATGGCTGCAGAACGTTTTTAGGACTTTATAGTCAATGGTATACTATTTCCACTAATGCAGATATCAATGTAATGGTTGACGGCAAGGAAGAAAAGAAACAGCTCGGGCAAATGACAGTTATTACAGCCGATGGTGAAACGAAGGTCACAGACCAAAACCGGAAGGTAACAGTAGTAGATGCTGAAGGAAAATCCACAGTCCTATCATCTGTACCGACAGAATACACATTCACAGGTAGAGGCTATGGTCATGCGGTGGGTATGAGTCAGGAAGGGGCAAAGGGTATGGCAAATGCCGGATTCACATTTGATCAGATATTACTGCATTACTATACCGGAGCAAAAATTGAGATTGCGAAATAATATAGGTAATACATAATTATACAACACTTGCGGGTCCTTCGAGACCCGCATTTACTATTTATGTTATGAGATAAATACAGGGGCAGCTGCCCAGTGAATAAAATTTATTCATGGTGCAACAGCCCCTTATTATGTTTTTAGATTAACTTATCTGCCAATTCCTCAGGATTTATTTATAGAAAAATTCATTATAGAGTGAAATAACAGCCTTATTGGATTCATCCTCTCTTACTGCAAACATCATGGTAATTTCTGATGATCCCTGATTTATCATTTCCAGGCTTATCGATGCCTTAGCCAATGCTGATGTAGCTCTTGCAGCAGTACCAACAGTGTTTTTCATGCCTTCACCGACTATAATTACTATTGCAAGGTTATGATCTATAGACACATCATCACACCCAAGTTCATTTTTAATTCGTTCCAGTATTTTTTGTTCAACTTCAGGTGTTTTAAACTGGTTCTGCTTTAAAATAACTGAAATATTATCAATACCAGAAGGAGTGTGCTCATAGGATATACCTTCTTCCTCCAGAATCTGAAGAAGCTTTCTGCCAAAACCGATTTCTCTGTTCATCATGAACTTGCTTACATATATACAGCAGAATCCGGAATCACTGGCTATACCAACAACATGATTGGGTGTTATATCTCTTTTAAGTACAATTTTGGTTCCCGGAGCTGTAGGGTTGTTTGTATTTTTAATATTAACAGGAACACCTGCCATGAAAACCGGAACAAGCGTATCTTCATGCAAAACTGAGAAGCCAGCATAGGAAAGCTCTCTCATTTCTCTATAAGTAAGCTCTGATATTGCTGCAGGCTTGTGTACAAGACCTGGATGTGCTGCATACACAGCATCAACGTCTGTGAAGTTTTCGTACAAATCGACTTTCAGTGCTGCCGCAAGTATTGAACCTGTTATATCGGAACCTCCACGAGGGAAGGTAGCAACCTTACCTTCTAAGGTGTATCCAAAGAAGCCCGGGAAAATAATTATTCCATCATAGTTATTAAGCATTTTAAGATTCTCAAAGGATTCGGGTAAAACCTGGGCATTTCCAAACTCGCTGCTCATTAACAGGCCTGCTTGTTTAGGACTGACATAGTGAGCTTTTTTACCGATACTGTTCAGGTAAGCAGCAACCAATTTGGCACTGTTATCTTCTCCGGCTGCTTTCATAGCATCCATGAACATTCCCTGATGACTTGTGTCAAGCTTTACTCTTTCTTCAAGATCTTTCCTGATTTCTCCAATAATAGTGCCATCCAGCTTCAGGTCGTCAGCTATATCCTTGAATCTTTTAACAACTGCCTCCAACTCTAAAGAGGAATTACCGGTCTCCAGCTGTTTGTTCGCACATGCGATCAGCAAGTCGGTAACTTTTGTATCCTCTTTATCTCTTTTGCCAGGTGCAGATACTACAATAATTCTTCTGTCACTATCTGATAGAACAATATCGCAAACCTTTTTTATTTGTTCAGCATTAGCAAGTGATGTTCCGCCAAATTTTGCTACTTTC
>JAEYNI010000187.1 GCA_023412635.1 Bacillota bacterium | reverse complement strand
CCTTGGTCTGCTTGAGGGCGAACCCTGTTATTCCGCAGAACTCTCATCAGAAGAGGTGGTGCCGGCCGGAATGACATTTATTGAGTTAAGGGCTCTTTATGACTTTATTGCTGAAGACCTGTTCTTGCTGGCCGGCAAGGCATATCAAATAATTGGATGGGATCAAACCCACCAGTTCTGCGGCAGGTGCGGCTCCCCCACTGAAGATTTGCAGGGGGAAAGAGCAAAAATTTGTCCGAAGTGCAGCTTTATATCCTATCCCAGAATATGTCCGGCTGTAATAACAGCTGTGAGAAAAGGTGATCAATTACTACTTGCCCATGCAAAACACTTTAAGGAAGGTATGTATTCCTTGATCGCAGGCTTTGTTGAAGCCGGTGAAACTCTTGAAGAAGCAGTTCAGCGAGAGATAATGGAAGAAGTGGGGATACAGGTAAAAAACATCCAATATCTTGGAAGCCAGCCCTGGCCTTTTCCAAATTCAATGATGCTGGGTTTTACCGCCGAGTATGAAAGCGGAGAGATACATGTTGACGGCGTAGAGATAACAGACGCGAACTGGTATGGTAAAGATACTCTCCCCGGTTTGCCATCGGAGGTAAGTATCGCAAGAAAGATAATTAATTGGTGGATGGAACAGCAGTAAGTTAAGAGAGCTGCCTCTCATAGGTCTGTATTACCCTTATGAGAAGCAGCTCTTATATTTAGTAGTAGGTTACTGTATTTCTATACTGCTGTTTGGTTTTTTTTCTTCACTCTTAGGAAGTACTATTGAAAGAATACCGTTTTCATATTTAGCTGTAACATCTTCATTTTTTACATTTTCAACAACGAAGCATCTGCTGGTGGAGCCATATCTTCTTTCTCTTCTGATATAGTTGTTCCTCTCCTCTTTTGTTTCCTCTGATCTTTCAACCGAAATGGTAAGTCTGTCATCCTTAAGATCAAGCTTGATATCTTCTTTTTTGGCACCGGGAATCTCAGCTTCAATAATGTATTCCCTTTCATTTTCCTTAACATCGGCCTTTATTGATTGAAAATCCGCAAATCCCAAGGTGGTATCATTAAAAAAGTCATTAAAAATACCAGCCATATCAAAAAGACTTCCTCTTTCACTGATTTTGTTGTTTCTGAATGGAACTATTCCAAACATAAATACACCTCCTAAAATTTTCATTTAAATTTATTTATTGTTATAATTTATTGATAATTTTTTCGGTCTTTGATTTTGACTTTCTTTGACCTTATGTCTATATTTTAAATTATACCAATGAATTTAGCAAAATTGATTTTGACTTTCTTTGACCATTGTTCAAGCTCAAATCCCGATTATTCTAAATTATATTCTTTTTAATCACCATCTCTTTTATTTTCTTTGAATTTCACTCCTTTTGTACTTCCTTACTTTTCTATTACGGATACCCAACAGCTGAAGCAGTTCTCTCCAATCTATGGCCCCTACAAGAGCCATAAGAAAAAGAGCTATAACAATATATGTTCCAACTGCAAAAAGAGTTTGCCAAACTGGTGAAAGTTTAAGAAAATTTAACGAACTGTATATGTAATCGCTGAAAACAAACAGCAGCACAGTTACCAGTGCCGGCCTGACAACCCAGTGCCTTAGATCCAAAGCCATACCGGTACAGCGCATTATAGTCATAAAATTTAGTATGCATACAATAAAAGAACTCACTATAACTCCTACTATGTAAACGGGAATACCATATTGGGGTATAAGAAAAAAAACACATAAAATTCGTATTGCAGACCCTATTGTAGAATTAATAAGAAGTAATCCTTGTTTTCCAAGACCATTCATAATACCCATTAGAATTTGTTGAAGATACACGAAAATACAGGTAAAGGACAATAGAAACAATGTATAACCTACATTTTGTCCGGGATAAATCATGTTTGATATCTTGTCAGGAAAGCACGCAAAAAGTGCCATAAATACAAAGCCCAGAACCATGGTTATCTGTATTGACTTTGATATCCTGTAATTAGCTCTTCCATAATTATTTAATGATATTGATTCGGAGATGGCAGGAACAAGGGTTGTTGCAAGAGAAGTGGTTACCAGGGCGGGAAACAATATCAGAGGCATAGCCATCCCTGTCAGTTTTCCATACTCCTCCATACACTGAATATAATTAAGTCCTCCTACTAGCAGTCTCTGCGGGATTAATATAAATTCCGCCGCTGCCATTATTGAGATAATAAATCTATTGAAGGAAATAGGTGCAGCACAGCCAATTATTGATGCTACAAGTTTTCTCTTTTGAATAATACCCTGATTGGATTTTGGCGTTATATGAGGATATTTTTTGAATCTGTAATATACTGCCAGAACAAACAGGTTTGACATTTCTCCCACAGCCATACCTACAGTTGCCAGAGCACAGGCATATTCGAGACCTGCCTCCAGGAACCTTGCAGCCAGTGCCATTATTATACCGATTTTGACGAGTTGTTCAACTATCTGGGATAATGCCGTCGGTGTGACTTCCTGTATACCATAAAAGTAGCCTTTATATGCAGAGGCAGCTGCAATTACCGGAATGCAGGGAATCATTATAAGCACTGAGGAATATGTTCTGGCATCCTTTAAAATAACATTTACTATAAAATCTATATTTATGTAAAGAAATAGGCTAATAATACTACTTACTGTTATTACTCCGGCTAATCCTACTTTTGAAATTCTTCTTATGTTAATAAAATTACCCTGAGCTGCCTGCTCAGCTGTCATTTTAGATACTGCAATTGATACTCCCGAGGTCAGTGTCAAAATAATCAAAGTATATATAGGTACTATTAACTGATATACGCCCATCCCTTCAGCGCCGATTAAATTTGACAGGTAAATTCTATATATAAATCCGAATATTCTTGTTACAAAGCCTGCAGCCATTAATATTATGGCACCTGTTATAAATGTTTTTTTTGTCATAAACACCTCCAATAATTAAATACCTTGATTAATTTTATTGAACTGGTTAACCTTTTATGACTCAAGGTTTCCAGAAGTTTACCATAAATTACAGGTTGATACACTTGCTTTTGGCACTTATAATAAGTGCAACCAGTACTTTATGTAAACCACATTTGTTTTGAGGGTGAATAAGCCAAAGAGGTTATCTCCGCTGAAGGCATCAATAAACTAAATATATATAGAAAGCAATTAATCTAGCAAATAAAACCCTGAATACCAATATGAAACTGATCAATTTAGGAATTTCAGGGGCTTCAATTTAAGGGAGGTCAATATGAATAAAAAATTAATAGCAGGTGGTATGGCCTTGACGCTATGCCTAACGGCAATAGCACCTGTCTATAAGAGTTTGTCCTTTAATAGGGAAATTCTTGAACCAACTAAATTACAGCAGGCAGAAACACAAGTACCTGAGAAAAATTATCCTATAACAGAATCTGAAACACTAAAAGCAGAAGATTTAGCTATACAAGCCATCGCAGCAGCAAATATCGGTTCTGCGGTCACAACCGCTTCCATAGCCTCCAAAGCAGCTAAAGATGACACATCTGAAAAATCAGCATCGTCAGCAACTCCAGAAAAAACTACGACAACAGTAAAAAATACTACTTCAAGCTCTGCAGCAAAAAAAGCAACAGGTACAACTTCAACAAAATCTGCAACACGTTCAGGATCTGCAACTTCCAGAGGTACAACTTCAACTGTGAAAAGCACAACATCAACCAAAAAAAGCACAACGTCTACTGTGAAAAGCACAACCTCAGCTAAAACAACCTCGACGAATGCGGCTAAAACAACAGCAAGTACTCAAAATACCGGTTCAAAAGCAAGTGCAGTTATTGCAACTGCAAAAAACTATATGGGTGTTCCGTATGTATGGGGTGGAGTATCTCCGAGCGGTTTCGACTGTTCAGGGTTTACACAGTTCGTGCTGAAAGAGAACGGTATATCAATACCCCGAGTTACCTCCGATCAGTACGGAGCGGGTGTTGCTGTATCAAAAAGCAATTTGAGAGTGGGGGATCTTGTATTCTTTACAACCTATAAGGCAGGACCATCTCACGTTGGATTCTATATGGGGGACGGTAAGTTCATTCACTCAAGTTCTTCAAAGGGAGTAACAATATCAAGTCTGGACAGCTCATACTATTCCTCCAGATATATCGGAGCAAGAAGAGTATTATAATATATTTAAATGCAGTTAAGCCATACTACAAAATAAAAATTACTAAAAATTATATTGAAAAGGTTACAGAAATTACATTTCTGCAACCTTTTTTATTATTTATGTGTTAAAATAGAAGTACTTACTAGCAATTCAATACTCATTAACAATTCAGCGCATAAATCTATGCCGGAGGGTAATAATGTAATTTATGGATTCTAACAAATTTATCGATAAGTTAAGTCAAAAACTAAGTCATAAAAATCTTGTAATCATAATTGTCTTTCTTTGTGTTGCAATTATTGCTCTTATTGGCGGTTACCTTAAGAGAAATTACGATTCAAGTCCTCAGCAAACCATAATTACGTCAACTGAAACCGTTCAAGAAATTCCCCCAATGGTAATAATAGATCCCGGTCATGGCGGCTGGGACCCTGGTGCAATGAATAGAAAAACAAGTGAAAAAGATATAGTTTTGGATATCTCTCTTGAAATAGAAAAATTATTGGAACAAAAAAATATTGACTATTATATGATACGAACTGATGATACATATGTCAGTCTGGAGGACAGGGCCCGAATTGCTAATGAAAAGAAAGGCCGGCTTTATATAAGTATTCATAACAACTCTTTTACAGATGCTGCCCAGAGCGGTATTCTGACAACATTTAACCCCTACTCTACAATCGGCAAGGATATAGCTATTATAATGCAATCCAAAATTAAGAATCTTGGAATGAAAAACAGAGAAATAATGCCCCGTCCCAACCTGTATGTTCTGCGTCATACAGAAATGCCTTCTCTGTTACTTGAAATCGGATTTATATCAAATAAAAAAGACCTGACGCTTTTAACTGATGACGAATTTCAAAAGAATTGCGCTCAGCAAATTGTTTCAGGTATTGAAGAAATTCTGGATAAATACATTAATAATTAATTCGTAACTATCAGGCATTTATTGCTGACGGAGCAGAAAATTCTGAAGAAGACTTATAATCTCGTCCTTATCAGTCATTTTAAATATTTTTTGCTTGGTGTGTGCAGCATCCCGCATACCCTTTATATACCACGCAATATGAGACCTCATCTCAAGGATTCCGGTTCTTTCGCCCTTGTGCTCTATCAACATATTCATATGTCTTATGATTGTACTGATTTTCTCCTGTGCTGTGGGTTCATTAACAAATACACCCTCCTCAAGATACTTTATTATAGCCTTGAATATCCAAGGGTTTCCCTGGGCACCCCTACCTATCATTATTGCATCACAGCCTGTTTCCTCAAAAAGGCGTTTTGCTTCCCTGGGCCCAACTACGTCACCATTTCCTATTACGGGAATTGAAACAGCTTCTTTAACCTGCCTGATAATATTCCAATCAGCTTTACCACTATAGTACTGTTCACGGGTTCTTCCATGTACGGTAACAGCACTTGCCCCGGAGGCTTCAGCTATCTTGGCTATCTCTACAGCATTAATACTTGCTTCATCCCAGCCCTTTCGGATTTTAACGGTAACAGGCTTTATTGAAGCCTTGACGACAGCCTGTATAATTCTTTCCACCTGCTCCGGTCTTTTCATCAGAGCACTGCCCTCTCCGTTTTTTGTTATCTTTGGAGCCGGACAGCCCATATTTATGTCAATTATGCTAGCATCTGAAGCATTTAATTTTTCCGTTACTCCAGCCATAATGTCCGGCTCGGAGCCAAATATCTGAACAGCTCCCGGCTTCTCGTTCTCATCAAGCAGGGTCAGTTTTGTACTTTTTTCATCCTCGTAATGCATTCCTTTTGCACTTACCATTTCGGTATATACCAGGCCACACCCCTGCTCCTTGCACAACACCCTGAACGGCATATCAGTAACACCTGCCATTGGAGCCAGAAAAATACGGTTTGACAGTTCAACATTTCCTATTTTCAAATCCAAAACCTCCTTAATTGTTTGCAATACTTATTGTAGCAGAATTTAGAATCTAGTAAAGAACTTAAAAAAGGTAAATTATTTTTAACTGACAGCTATTTACTTATTACATACTAAAATGTAAGAGAAAGCCCTGTACAAAAGGATTTTTTTGCATAGGGCTATAGTAAGTACTACCTAATTATTTTTGTTTTATCGGACACAGTACCTCATATCCAAGATCATCGCAAGTCTGTCGCTTGTCAGGGTAGTTTGCTTAAAATTCCAAGCAGCTGCCTTTTTTTGCTTCAAACTTTTGCTAGGAAATGATTCCTTCTTCCATCAGTGTCTTATATCTCTTGATCTCCTCGATAGCATTGGCAGGAGGGGCAAGGGAGTTTTTTCAAAAATAAGCCCATAATCATTTCCTCCGTATGCTATCATTCATTATCTCGTTCCGTCGCTCGAACCGAAGCCTCTGGAGCCGTCCTCGTAAATGGCGGCCTGTCCCTCCAGATATTGTCTTTGCCGGAAGCCTAACATCCTGGCAAGCATGGAGACCGGGAACATTCGGATTTCACGGTTCAGCTTGGTCACGCTGTCGTTGTAAATCAGACGGCTGGTGCGTACCATGTTTTCAAAGGTATCCACTGCATCCATTGTCTTGATATAATTTTGGTTTGCTTTTAGTTCGGGATGTTGCTCCGTCACCATGGCAATCCTGCCCAAGGCTTCGGAAATAATTCCTTCCTGACGCAACACATCGTCCGGTATGGATTTCCCCGTAATTACGCTTCTTCTGGATTTGATAGTTTCAATCAGCGATTCGCTTTCGTCCTTGGTATAACCCTTTGTCAAATCCAAAAGAGCGGTTAGCGCATCGAAACGGCTTGAAAGCTGCACTCCGATCTGGCTCATGGCATTTCTGATATTCTCATCAAGCACCACCAGTTTTCGTTGGGTAGAGATAGCCCATAGCACAATGACCGTACCAACTGAGGTAATTGCGATGAGAGTTGGCAGCATAGTATAGTCCTCCTCGTTCATTTTTGGTATGGACAGACTGACTATGATTTTGCCCGTCTGTCCATTATGCAATTTCTTCACTTTACAGTTTCCATCACTTTGCAATTTTTACAGTAGAAAGAACCTGCTCAATAGTATCCTCCAAACTGCTCCCCCCATCGACGACGTAGAGGTAACTAATGACATGGTACCCACCGCCATCCGCGGGGAAGAAATACTGAATCACAGAATTCATGGCAGTTCCATTTTTCATCGTCCCTTTACCAAAACCGACAACTACGGTGCCGCCACCCTGTTCCACAGTGCCGGAGCTTTCAAGCGTTGCATCGCTTAGCCCACCACCCGCAGAAAGCGCAGCTAATAGGACATCATCGGTAATATCTGCGCTGGTTACTGCATCCTCTGTCTTGACTCCAAGTGTAACAACTGCTGTGTTCTCGTCATTGACAAAGAGCATCGAACCGCTGTTATCATCGGTTTTAACATACTTGATGTCTACAGGCAGCGCAAAAGAGAGTCCGTTACCCGTGATTTCAACAAAGTCGGTGGGAGCCGATGTATTCGTGGCGCTTGATGAGGAGGTGGTGGCAGAAGTAGTGGCAGAAGTGGTGGCAGTTGGATTTTTTTCATCGCCGCAGGCTACAAGGCTCAGTGTCATAGCAAATGCCATCATAAATACTAGTAATTTTTTCATTTCAAATCCTCCATTTTCTGTTTAGGTAGTAATCGGGAACATTCCCTGAGATCACTCTATCAAAAATTCTTGCATCAAGAACTGTCCATTGCATGAAACATGATTTATTCGACATGAAACATAGTTCAGCTTTTACGGTGTCAACAGTTCTACACTGATTTCACCGTTTTTGGAGTGCAGTACCGCGAAGTCGCTCTGATGGGTATTGCCGAAAATGTCGGTAATCTCATATTGGTAATAGTAGTCGCCGTCAAAGAGAGTTGCTTCCTCTGCTACGATGGGACCTTGTACGGTGAAGCCGCCACCCACGAAGGAGGCATCCTCGGCGGTATCCATTTTGGCGGCATCAAAGACAAACTCCACCAGGTCGCCGTCTTCGAGCTTCTTCACCTCGCGGCTGGACATACCGGTTTCGCTGTCAATGCCATCCCATGTGCCAATTACCTCGTATACGCCGCTGTCCCGCTGGTAGAGCATCCGCAGATTTGTAGGGTTTCCGTTGACCTGTACTGGTACAGTGTAGATGATGTAGTTGTCAGTAAAGTTAAGGGCCACCATAGTGCAGAGATTGCCATTGATAATGGTCCAGACATTGCGGTAGTTGTCCCAGTAGCGGGTTCCACCGTCGTCCTGGTTTATATCAAAGTCACTTCCCAAGTACCAGAGGGAATCACTTTCCTCATCGTGGTAGAACAGTTGAAAGCTAACCGTGCTGACAATTTCAGCACCACTATGTAACGAGAGCAGAATGGAGCCGTCATCGGTGAGCTCGGTGGAGGATTTCATTTCATAGATATCCCGGTCCAAGGTCTCAGCGGACGCCACATTATCCACAGCAATCTGTTCACCAGTGGTTGTATTAGCTTGTGTGGGGTAGATGGGCTGATTGACTTTCACACCGGCAGGTACCGTCCAATCGAACAGGCCTTCCAAAAAACGCAGATACTCACCACTGGTTGCCGCAAGCTCGGCATAGAGATTCAGCTCCTCCGGTGTCATGGACAGGGGCATATAGATTGACAGACCGTTGCCCTTTTGTCTTGCTTTCCCCGCCACAGAATATGGTACCGCAGCTTTCAGAGCGTTCATCAGCGCATCGTCGGTTTCTGTGAGGACGCCCTCGGCATTCCGGGTCAGGTCGCCCAGATCCACCATGTTGGTATAGCCCTCACCATCGTTGTTGCCTCCGTAGTTCTCCGCTTTCATAATGGCTTGCGTAAGCGGCCGTAGCTTGTCGGTTTCAGCGGTGTAACCCTTCATTTCGGCAGCCATATTATTGAAGGCCTCCATCAGCGCCGGGAGTTCAGATAGGTCGGTCACTGCCAGCGTCGCCATGCTCTCAGTGCCGCCAAGGGTGCACTTGGCGTAGAAGCTGTCACAGATGCGACTTCCCACAGCAAGACCGTCGGCGGTGGGTTCTTCGGCCAAATAGGAGAGCCAATTGGTATAATCCCAGCTGGTGCCGGGCTCCAGTTCCTGTGAGGCCACCATGTACCGGGCGTAAGGCGTTACTGCCGCCGCTGTTTCCATGGTGGACATGAGACAGGCATCAAAGCCCACCAACTCAAACTGCACCCCGGCCATTCCGATCCCCTGTGCTAATTCCTTGAGATTGAGCAAATCACCGCCATTTAGCTCATCTACCGCAATACCGGCCACACTGCCTCCACCGTGATCCCACAAAAGGCACATATATTTGTCTGCAGGATAATTCTGGACACCCCATTTCAGGAAGTCTCCCAATGTTTCCGCCGCTCCCATGTTGGCAAGAGGCTGGCTATCTTTCAATTCCAAACTTTCGGGAATCACCCGCCACCGCTGAATCAGGCTTGAGTCGATGGAGTCAAACGCCCACTTCTTTGTGCCCCCGGTCTGAACCAGCACATTCACCTTTTCCGACTGGGTAGCTAGAGACATTTCCTGCAAGTTGATGGAGGCAAAGGCGCTGTTTGTCTCCAAATCGGTGCCGCAGAGATACACCAGTACTGTCCATGTGTCACCGTTCGGATTACTGAATTTCAGGTTCGTGGTTTGGCCCTCAGACGGTTTAAAAACTTCAGTGATCTGGCCCTCAGACGGTATAATAACTTCATTTTTCATATCCTCGCCGCAGCTTGAAAGGACGGTGATCAACATAGCAAAGGCAAGTAAAAGGGATATTAATTTATTCTTCATATGGAAAGCCTCCTTAATAATATACGTCACACTCTCAACCTATCAAAGTTTTCTCGAAAAAACCGTCCGCTGCATGAGACATAGTTTATTCTGCATGAAACACAGTTTTTCTGTATAAAAGATGGTGTCGAATATTCGCATATTATGGTATAATTACGATGGAAAAATGGAAATGGAGGTATGCTCATGCTGAAGATTGCAGTCTGTGATGATAATATTGATGAGCTATCCAATATCGTACAGCTCATCAACCTATACAGAACATCAAAACATTTGAATTGCGAATACGCCGCCTTTCCAAACGGATTTGATCTGGTTTCGGCCTTGGAAAAAGGAGAGCGGTTTGATATATACTGTCTGGATATTATTATGCCTGGCTTTACGGGCATTGATGTCGCAAAGGAAATCCGTACTTTTGACAAAACTGCGCCGATTCTGTTCTTTACATCCTCGCCTGAGTTCGCTTTGGAAAGCTATTCGGTGAAGGCCATTAACTATGTATTAAAACCCATATCGAAAGAGAAATTATTCTTCACCTTTGACGATATGCTGGAGCATATAAAAATGGAAGATGATGATGTGGTTATCGTAAAGAGTAATGAAGGAATTCAAAAAATACTGACCTCAAATTTGGTTTTTGCCGAAGTACTCGGCAGAAATGTGTTGTATCACCTGTGCTCTGGTAAGGTAATCGAATGTGCAGAACCTTTTTCCTCGGTCTGTGATAATCTTATGAAATATGGGGGTTTTATCAAACCCCACCGCTCCTATATTGTGAATATGCAGTATGTGGATACCATTGAAAAACACCAAGTGACCTTACAGACCAGCTCAATTGTTCCTGTTGCACAGGGCAAAGCACGGGAGATTAGGCAACAGTATCTGTATTATCAAATGGGGGGGGAATAAGCGAATGATAGAAACTGCCATTGAATTCTCTCGCTATTGGTTTGCCCTGTTATTCGGTGCGGCGGTTGCGGTCACTTTAGCCGGAATGACGCGTACACGGAAAAATTATCTGGCTGTCGGGTTCTTTACCGTCGTTTTATTTATTATCCAAATCGCCTGTTTACGACTCTGGGGTATGGCAGTGACGATAAAAATATATCCGCTGCTTTCTCATTTACCGGTGGCTATTTTTATCGTCGTATACTTAAATCGCTCATGGCTGATTTCACTAACAAGTATGTTTGTCTCCTTCCTGTGCTGCCAGCCTCCCCGTTGGATTGGTACGGTAGTCGGTGTCGCTTTTGGCAATACTTCCATGGACCACGTCGGTTACATCGTAGCTGTGTTTCTGATGTACTATTTCCTGCAAAAATATGTGCTGGATTCTGTTCGACATCTGATGGAACGCTCGGTTAGTTCCTGCCTGTTGTTCGGTGCCATGCCAGCTTTTTACTATCTGTTCGACTATGCCACCACTGTATATACCGATTTCTTGTATAGCGGATCACGTACGGCTGTACACTTCTTGCCCTTCGTGACATCGACATTCTATTTTGTGTTTGTCCTCCTTTACTATGGCGAAACTCAAGAACAGGCAAGTATCCAAAGAGAGCGGGATATGCTGGACACGCAGTTCCGTCAGGCACAAATAGAATTTGCTTCTCTTCGTCAGATGCAACAAAATGCTGCGTCCTATCGGCACGATATGCGCCATCATTTCGCTTTTTTACAAAGTCTGGCATCCAAGGAACGAATAGAGGAGATTAAAGTGTATCTACAGACTGCCCAGTCCGACATTGACGCCATCACACCCGTACGCTTTTGCGAAAATGAAACCGTCAATCTGATTTTGTCCGCTTTCACCACCAAAGCAAAACATTCGGGGACCCTTTTGACGGTAGAAGCGAAGCTGCCTAACTTGCTTCCTTTTAGCGATACTGAGCTTTGTTCACTATTGTCAAACGCTTTGGAAAACGCCATATATGCCTGTGAAAATATAGCCGATAGCAATGAACGCTATATAAAACTGCGTGCGTATTCCAAGAATAATAAATTGTGCATTGAAATCCGCAACACATATCATACAGAACCGATATTCCATCAGGGTCTTCCTGTATCAAAAAAACATGGGCATGGTTTTGGTACAAAAAGTATGGCTCATATCGTGGAAAAACATGGTGGTATATACCAGTTTTCAGTCAAGGATGGATTTTTTATATTTCAGGCTACTGTATAAAAGGTTGTTTTTAATCCCCGTCGGGAGACCAGGGGGGAATACGGGAGGACTGGTCCCGCCCGTAAGGCGCTTCGCGTCTTTTTTATATTTAAAAAAGACGCCCGCGTTTTCCGCAGAAAACGCAAGCGCCTAATGGCGTCCCGGACAGGAATCGCCGCCTGCTTCGCATGCTAGTGACGTCGCCCACCCAAACCTTCGGTTTCGGTACCGGGCTCCTACGCTCACCTAAAAATGTGCATTTAGCACATTTTCTTCACGGTTCGCGCCCTCTCGGGTTCGATTCCAACTAATATTATCAAAAAAGACCTTGATTTTTTAATCAAGGTCTTTACCACTGGCGTCCCGGACAGGAATCGAACCCGTACCAGTGGAACCGGAATCCACCGTCCTATCCATTAGACTACCGAGACATCGCTTTATTATTATAGCAGATATTTAGAATATGGCAAATATATTTACAGT
>JAEYNI010000354.1 GCA_023412635.1 Bacillota bacterium | reverse complement strand
TTTTTATATTTTAGTATTGATTTGTTAAAGTTTCTGTGTTACTATATTTAAGCAGCGAAAAGCATACGCCGAAGTGGTGAAATTGGCAGACGCACTGGACTCAAAATCCAGCGTAGGTGACTACATGCCGGTTCGAGTCCGGCCTTCGGCACCAAATAATTAAAAACCTTGTAACTATTAAGTTACAAGGTTTTTTGCATTTTTCTCCTTGACCACTGAACTTAAGAGATGAAATATATTGCGTAAAATACACTGGTACTTATGGTAATATATTAATATATTTATTAAACATGTAAGAAAAAATGGTATACATAAATAAGTTGAAATGGAAGGTGATTTATGAACGATAAAATTGAAGAAAATGCAGAGCACTACTGGGGTTTATTGAATGAAGAAAATAAGATTTCATTATTAGTAAAATATATTGATAGAACCAGCAAGCAAGTAAATATCAAAGTAATAAACAAAAATAATTCGTTTAGATGAAAACTAACAATATTCAAACAATATTTAGTTTTGTACGTATTATGATATAATAATGTAAAATTTTGAAATGGAGTGATGAACTTGAAAAAACCAATTGCGATTTGGTTTGATACTGGTCAATAACGCCTATATGCCCGAGGACCACCTTTCTACATGACCAATTATTATTTTAAATTATTTATGTAGAAGGGATGAACGTTGACTATGAATATCAGAATATTTTTCTTTTATAAATTAATACAAAATATTGTACCCATTTACCCAGTGTACCTTTTGCTTTTTGAGTCTAAGGGACTTTCATTATCACAAATTTCATTACTACTTGTAATATGGTCAGCACCATTGGTTTTATTTGAAATACCATCAGGCGTTTTGTCAGACCACTGGAACAGAAAGTATATGTTAATTATTGGAAGTGTATGTAAAGCGTTATGCTATACATGTTGGTTATTTTCCAATGGGTTTTTACTTTTTGCTATAGGCTTCGCATTATGGGGCATAAGTGGATGTTTTTGTTCTGGCTCAGAGGAAGCTTTATTATATGATAGTTTAAAGCAGTATGGGCAAGAAGATGAGTTCGAGAAAATATACGGCAAATGTAATTTTTATTCAAATATAGGGGTTGCTATATCAGGAATAACTGGTGGATTTCTTGCTATGACATTTGGAATGGACCTTGTGTTAGTTATTTCAGTTATATCCATGCTAATTTGTGTAGGATTTACATTTAGATTTAAAGAAGTAAACTACTTCAAACGGCGACAACATGAAAAGCAAGAGTTAGGACTAGCAAAGTCATTTTCTACTCTATATGATGCAGTAGTTTTTTGTACAAGGAATTTGAGGTTGCTTATTGTCATTCTAATGTCCATTTTTGTTATTGGTATATCAGGAATTCTTGATGAGTATGACCCCCTTATTGCTGATAGATATGGCTTAAACCTTGCTTTGGTAGGTGTATGGGGGAGTACTAGATATATTCTGGAAGCTATTGGAGGTAGAATAGCTTATAAACTTAAAAACATATTGGTATGTTTTAAAATTAGCGAACGGTTTTATGCGATTTTTGTACTATGCTTAATAGCAGCAGGACTTTTAGGGGTATCTGGATGGGCACGCAGTATACTTGTTATGCCGTTATATGGACTTTTTTATCTTATAATGGCTTCTACTAGGATATTGTTTGAAGACTATGTACAACAACAAATAGAAGAACAAGGACGTTCAACAGTACATTCGCTAATATCACTGATGGATAACTTGTTTGGTATAGCTTTCTTTGGTGTTTATTCTTTTGTACTATCAGGAGTTGACCTACATACATTATTGTTTTTCACATCCTTATATATTGTATTTATTAGTGTAGTATTGTGGATAATTTATATTAAAGTTAATAGAAGAGCTGCCTCATAAGGCAGCTTCTTTTACTTTTTAAAATATATTGATAGAACCAGCAAGCAAGTAAATATCAAAGTAATAAACAAAAATAATTCAGTTTAGATAACTGGATTATTTATTTGAAATAATATATAATGGTGTAAATTGGGAAATTGGAATTGGTGGTGATTTATGTGCTTAGTAAGATCACTAAAAAAATTTCGAATGAGATACTTATAACACTACCCAATATAACTGAAGAGAAAGCTGAAGAGATTGATTATGGCCTTTATATGGCATTTTCAGACGGGCTTAAGCTAATCTCTGTTTTGCTTACAGCCATTATTCTGGGACAAGCTAGGTATGCCATAGTTGCAATACTTGTTTTTTCAGTCAATAAATCCTATTTGGGCGGGATTCATGCTAAAACTCAACTAGGTTGTATAATCACCCATTTTGCATTTGTCTTTGGAACAATTTATTTATCGAACTTTATAACATTTAAATACTTAAATATCTTTCTTTTTATTTTATCTGGTGTTTTGGCTTATTTCTATGCTCCTGCAGATTTGATTTCCAAGCCTATAATTACTGAAAAAAGATGGAGGGAATTAAGGATAAAGGGAAGCCTGGTTATACTCATTTGGTTCTTGATAAGTTTATTTGTGCCTCAAGGCTTTTCAAACATTATTTCTATAATGACCTTAATTTCTACAGTAAATATTACACCGCTGGTGTATAAAATAACCAAGAATAAGAAGGGTGGGGTATTAACATGAAAAGGTTAAAAGTCAAGTTATTGGTTCTCACGGTTTT
This sequence comes from Bacillota bacterium, assembly GCA_023412635.1. Taxonomy (GTDB): domain Bacteria; phylum Bacillota; class Clostridia; order Acetivibrionales; family DSM-1351; genus Ruminiclostridium. The sequence continues at coordinate 3,435 of JAEYNI010000354.1, read as the reverse complement.
ATCAACGGTTGGAATTGTAGCATCTACCGCATCTGCTGGGGCGTGCTGGTTCTTCTCTTTTTATCAGAAGGAGTGCCCCAAATCATTGCTCAAATAATTCGGTAAATAAAAAAAGGCTATATGCCTTTTTTTATTTGCAATATCTGCACAAACTTCATATTCTCAATATCGATATCTATTGAGTTAACTATGGAATTATAATTTTTAAGGATTTTTTCAACAATGCTTAAGCCGTGTCCTCTATCACTTCCCTTAGTGGAATACCCGTCAACTTTTATTTTTTCAATATCGGGAATTGAACCGCAGCTATTGCTTAATTCAACTGTCAAGCTGGAGTCAGCATTTGCCAAGTATATCTCCACCGTTTTACTTTCGCTCTCCAGAGCAGCCTCGATAGCATTGTCCAAATGTATCCCAAGCACTTCACATAGTTCAGATATTTTCACATTGGGGATTGAATCAATTTCACCAGTACATCTCACAATAAACTGTATGCCTTGTTTCTGAGCATAATCCTTTTTAGAAGAAATTAATCCAAAAAGGCCGGCGTTCTTTATGTCAAATAATGAAGTGTCAAGGAAATGATCCCCGGTATTTACTATTTCATTTATATACGTAGTAGCTTGATCGTATTTTCCCATCTTAAGCATTGCGGAAATTACTGTCAGATGGTTAGCCTGATCATGTTTAAACCTCCTCAGGTCTTGTATTACCAGCCCTAGCGACTCATTGTAAAAGGCCTGTTGTTTTTGCTCTTCAATTCTTAATTCATATTTTTGAAATTTATAAATGTACCATATGGATATAATCAAGTAAATGAAGGTTGTAATAAAGACTGATAAAAAGGAAATAAAGTCCGAATCAGTTATATAGTGTATACCACCTAGTGAAATTATCACAAACAAAGCTATTGCCAACAAAAAACCTATTGATTTAATATTTTTTATTCGTACTAAAAGTTTGAATAATGTTACCAGGTAAATAAGCAAAGCTGCAACAGCATATATCATTATATTGACAATAATAAACAAAAATATATCATTTGAAGCAATCTCAGTGGATATATTGATATTCAAAAGTAGAAAAAACAATGGTGCTATAGCATTTCCAAATCCAACACAAATAATAACAATAAAGAAAGATAGAAGGGATTTTAATATATTTGCTTTCAATATAATTCGAATACATAAGACACAAATTACAAGCAATAAGATAGACTTCAAAAACTGCAAGTTATTTGGAACATTGAGTTTTTCCATCCAGATAGTCGATATTAAACCGTTTAGAATTCCAAATGATAAAATAAAAGCTGTTAATCTTAATCCAATTGCACTGACAGCAAAGCTGGTCTTTAGGAAAAAGTAAACCAAAAGGGCTGTTACCATTGCAAATATTGTATTGACAACCATAAAACCTATAAACACAATAATATCTCCTACAATTTAGATAATATTCTTTAGAGCATACTGACTAATGAAAAAAATGGAAACTCATAAATATGATATAACAATTTCTCTTAAATTACAATATTCGGCAAATAATTATTAAACATATTCTTTATTTGACATTTATTATCAATTTTGGGCATTGACTAATTTTATAAACAATATTACAATATGTTTATAGAAAAAGTAAACGGAGTAGTAAAAATATGATTAATAAGCTTTTGAATATGACTATTGGCGAAATAAGAGACGGATATTCATTTAACAATGAGTGCAATAGCTTTGTTTGTAATATCTGTGGAGAGAAGTTTGAAGAGGGAGAGGTATTTCAATCCGATAACAGATTTTTTAGTGCTAACAGAATGATTAGGATCCATATGGGTAAGGAGCACCCAGATATGCTGGAGATACTGGCTTCATTTAATAAGAAGTATACAGGCATTACCGATAACCAAAAGGAAATTATAACAATGCTATATTTAGGAATGACAGATAATGAAATAGCGAAAAAAACAGGTGTAGCAGCTGCCACAATTCGACATCAAAAGTATGTTTTTAGAGAGAAAGCAAAACAGGCAAAGCTTTATCTTGCCATTTATGAGTTGGCTAATAATGGAGCTGATAAAGAAAAGGCTATCTCTGAAAGAAGTGAAGAAATAATTGATATTCATGAAGGTGCTAAAATGGTAGATGAGAGATATATGGTAACCAAAACTGAAGAGGATAAAATACTTGAAGCAATGTTTTCATCCCTATCACCACTTAAATTAAAAGTGTTTTCCAGTAAAGAAAAAAAGAAAATAGTTATACTTAAGAAGATTTCCGAGCAGTTTGAGAAAAACAGGCACTATTCGGAAAAAGAGGTTAATGCAATCTTAAAGCAAATCCACGAGGATTTCGCAACTATAAGGCGTTATCTTATCGAGTATGGATTTATGAACAGGACTAATGATTGTAAAGAGTATTGGTTGGCTTGAAAGACAAGTATTGTTTTTGTGTGCCTGATGTGAACAATTCCTTTGACACACTGGGGACGAGGAGGTTAGCGTGAAAAATGATATTGAAAAGTATCTGGATGATAAAGGCAGGATAAAGAATTGGCCTGCAAAACTTGAAAAGAAAAAAGAGGTGTTGGAGTACCTTTCTACCAAGTTTGATTATGAAAAGTTCTATACAGAAAAAGAGGTAAACAATATAATTGATAATTGGCATACCTTTAATGACTATTTTTTACTGAGACGGGGGCTTATTGATTACAAGCTGCTGTTCCGTACCAGGAATGGGGCCCGGTATTGGAAGGAGGAGTACAATAATACAAATACAGTGAACCAGACAAATATTTTAACGATAAAAACAGATAGATTGACTGTCAGACCGACTGGTTCAGATGATTTAAGTCAACTTAACAGGCTTTTTGAACAGGTAAAGGAGTACTTTGATGCTGACCCCACATTTACAGCCGTTCCACCTGAAAAATGCTTGGAAGAGGGTGACCTGCCACCCGGAGGAATTAAAGAAAATTATGAAATTTTTTCTATTATAGAAGATAATAGCATTATCGGCTATTTTGACTGCTATAAGGGTTATCCAGATCCAAAAGTAATATATATTTCACTGATGTACATTGATAAGAATAGAAGAAAATGTGGTTATGGTAAAGAAATACTAAAAATAGTCGGTGAATATTACAAATCTTTAGACTTCAATGAGATAAGGCTTGCTGTATCATTAAAGAACTTAGCAGGGCTCAAATTCTGGTATAAATGCGGCTTTGATAAAATAACTGCAGTAGCTGCCACTGACGATTTTATCTACGATGGTTATGGCTGTCTGGAATTAAAGAAATCTTTAATTACAACCTGAGCGTTTTGTAGAGACCCCTGAACTATTCCGTCTCAATGCACAATTCATGGTATGTTCATGCCTTCAATTTTTATTTAGAATTTTCTCCTTGAGCATATTGAATTATCAAAAACAACAGTATATAATA
>JAEYNI010000204.1 GCA_023412635.1 Bacillota bacterium | reverse complement strand
AAAGCTTGTCTTCCCAACTAACCTATGAATATATGGCCGTGCGAAATATTCAAAATATTTTATCAAATATTTTAAAAGCGCACATGGCCAATTAACCTCCTTTATTCGCCTTATAGCGGATATGGGGAGTAGACAAATTTCATTATATTTTGTGGCCGCTATTACGGCTCATGGAGGTTAATATGGGTCAAAAAATTGCCATAGCAAGCAGTGATGGTGTAAATATAGACCTTCACTTTGCAAAAGCATCTGTTTTTTACATATATGAGATCAAGGATGAGAACTTTGAACATATTGAGTATAGGGTAAATGCTGCTGCTTCAAATAAACATGATGAAAATGAATTCGAAAGAACGCTGAAAAGCCTTTCGGATTGTAAAGCAATAATAGTAAGTCAGGTTGGTATAAGTGCATTAGCCTTTATCCAATCCAGAGGTTTCAGAGTTTTTGAAGCACCCTATAGGATTGACAGTGTTCTTGAGAGGTTTATAGAAAAAGATATTCTGAACAGAGATTTGTAATGCTGTAAAGCAGCGGAACGGAGGTTAGCTTGAAAGACTTCGCTAATGCTCGTCTTCCAAACTAACCTGTCGATTTATGGCCGTGCGCTTTCAAAATATTCTATCAAATATTTTGAAAGCGCACATGGCCAATTAACCTCCTTATTCGCCTTATAGAAATCAAGGAGTGAGCAATATTTCATTACTATTTGTGCCGCCAGCGACTGCGGAGGAATGGAGATTAATATGGAAAGTGAAATGTTAACAGAATCAGACATGCAAAGCATTTTTAACACTTTGTTAATACACGGAGGAATAGACGGAGATGAGAGAACAGGTGCTGTAAGCGTACCCATTTATCAGACTTCCACTTACAGGCAGATAGAACTGGGGCAACATAGAGGATACGAATATTCAAGAACAGGTAATCCGACCAGGGAAGCACTTGAAGCCCTGATTAAGGATCTTGAGGCAGGAGAAGCAGGCTTTGCCTTTTCCTCGGGAATGGCAGCGATTACAGCTGTACTGCTCCTACTTAAAAGCGGTGATAAGGTTATCATTTCGAATAATGTATATGGAGGAACCTTCAGAGTACTGGATAAGGTTTTCAAAAATTTCGGGCTGCAATATGAAATTGTAGATACCTCTGACCTGGAGGCGGTGGAAAAGGAAGTAAAGACCGGAATTGCAGCTGTAATTATCGAAAGCCCGGCAAATCCTCTGCTTACTATTACCGATATAAGAAGAGTTGCAGAAATAGCAAAGAATGCCGGAGCAATTACAATTGTAGATAATACTTTTATGACTCCATATCTGCAAAGACCTTTAGAGCTTGGAGCAGATATTGTAATCCACAGTGCTACAAAATACCTGGGTGGACACAGTGACGTCATAGCAGGACTTGTTGTGGTTAAGGATAAAGAGCTTGCTTCCAGACTTCAGTTTCTCCAAAATGCTACAGGAGGAGTTTTACCGCCTTTTGATTCCTGGCTTCTGCAAAGAGGAATAAAGACCTTAGCTGTAAGATTGGATAGGCATATTGAGAATACAAGGTATGTTGTTGATTTCCTTAAGGGTCATGAAGGTGTAACAAAAATATATTATCCCGGGTTGGAGAATTCACAGGGTTATGAAATACATAAAAAGCAGTCTTATGGGCCGGGAGCAATGATTTCCTTTGTGCTTTCGGAAGATTATGATATTAAATTGTTTTTCAAAAATGTTAAACTTATTACCCTTGGTGAAAGTCTTGGGGGAGTAGAGTCCCTTGTCAGCCATCCGGCAAGTATGACTCATGCCTCAATTCCATATGATATCAGGCAGAAAGTAGGAATTGTTGACAATTTAATACGTTTATCAGTTGGTATTGAAGATAGGGAAGCTATAATTAATGACCTCAGAATTGCTTTTAACAAAGCGAAACAAAAGTAGGAAGTTCCTGCCATAATTATCGATTTGTTGGGCAAAAAGGAGGTTAATATGAAGTATTGCGATGATATTCGTGAACTTATCGGAAATACACCTGTTTTAAAACTAAATAATATTGGGATAAAACCATCGGTTAATCTTTTTTCAAAGCTTGAATTATTTAATCCGGGAGGCAGCGTAAAAGACAGAATGGGTACAGCCTTAATTGCAGATGCCGAAAAGAGGGGCATACTTAAGAAGGACGCTACTATCCTTGAAGCAACTGCCGGTAATGCAGGAATTGGAATAGCTTTAGCTGCACTTAATAAGGGTTATAGAGTCATATTTGCAGTTCCAGAAAAGTTTTCTTATGAAAAGCAGGCTATAATGAGAGCACTTGGAGCTGAAATAATTCAAACACCTCTGGAGAAGGGAATGAGCGGAGCTTTTGAAAAAGTTGAGGAATTACTGGCAACAATTAGAAATTCCGTATGCTTAAGCCAATTTACTAATCTGGCAAATCCTGAAATCCATTATGAAACAACAGGTCCTGAGATATACAGGGATCTGGATGGAAAAATAGATTATATAGTCGCCGGTGCAGGCAGCGGAGGAACAATATCAGGTGTCTTAAAATACATAAAGGAACAAAAGGAGACTGTTAAGGGTATCCTTGCAGATCCGGTAGGATCAACCATGGGAGGAGGCCTTCCGGGCTGCTACAACATAGAAGGGATTGGAAATACTTTCATGCCCGAAACCATGGACAATTCACTTATTGATGAGGTAATAAAGGTTAATGATTCACAAGCCCTTCAGGAGGTTAAGCTGGTAGCACGTAAAGAAGGATTATTGATAGGATCCTCGTCAGGAGCAGCTTTATACGCTGCAAGGGTCATCTCTGAAAGGGTTGAGAACGCAAATATTGTGGTTATTTTCCCTGATAGAGGGGATCGGTATATTAGCAAGAATATTTTTTAACAATATATAGAGAATTAGTTAAATAGGGATTTATCAAATTAAATAACAATAATGATTAATACAACAGCGTGTTGACTGGAAAACCAGAGACTGTATTTTATTACAGTCTCTTTTTTTAAATTAATTAAAAAAGTGAAAGAGGTGTATTTATGGGAGTTTCAGATTTAAATTTTGATACTTTGAAGGTTAGAGCAGGCTATGATCCGAAGGAACATAATTTTTCAGTTCAGGTTCCGGTGTATCAGACGGCCTCCTTTGATCTTGGTGACACAGACAGAGCAGGTAGATTATTCAGTTTTTCAGAGTTTGGATATCTATATACCAGAGTTGGAAATCCTACTGTAGATGTCCTGGAAAAAAGAGTTGCAGCACTTGACGGCGCATCGGCTGCAATAGCTGTGGGTTCAGGTATGGCTGCAGTAACCTATTCACTGTTTAATGTAGCGGAGGGCGGAGGAAGAATACTGACTACCGCTCAGGTATATGGAGGAACCTTTGACAGCTTCAAAAAGATTTATCCGAATTTCAATATTGAAATTGATCAGGTAAACGAGCTTGATAACCTTGATGAATGGAGAAGTAAGATAACACCCGACACCAAGGCAATATTTGTTGAAACCATAAGTAATCCAAACGCTGCTATTGCCGATATTGAGGCACTTGCTGAGATCGCACATGACAATGATATCCCCCTTATTGTTGACAATACCTTTGCCACACCGTACTTATTAAATCCAATTAAATATGGAGCTGATATTGTTGTCTATTCTGCAACAAAAGCTCTGAACGGGCATGGTAATGCCATTGCAGGACTTATTCTGGAAAGTGGTAAGTTTAACTGGGCCAATGGAAAATTTCCACAGTTTACTGAACCTGTCTATCTGTTCAGAGATGCAAAGGGGAATGAACGAAGCTTTCTTGAGGCATTTGGCGCTGCCGCCTTTACTACCAGAGTCCGTATGAATTATCTTGCATATTTTGGTGCCGCACTTGGACCCTTTGATGCATATCTGGCCTTAGTGGGACTTGAGACATTATCAGAACGAGTACAAAAGCAGGTGTCGAATGCTGAAAAAATCATTAGCTTCCTCGAATCCAAGGAAGAAGTAGCCTGGGTAAATCATCCTGCTGCCAAAGACAGCAAATACAAGCTGTTGGCTCAAAAATATCTGCCTAAAGGTGCTGGTGCTATATTTACCTTTGGTCTAAATGCAACAGAAGAACAAATAAATACTTTTATAGATTCAACAAGCATATTCAGTTATCACGCAAATGTTGGAGATTCAAGATCCCTTATAATTAATTCCCCTAAAACAACACACGGTGAGCTTACCCCTGAGGAACAGAAATTTGCCGGGATTCCTCCCGAGACTCTTCGGTTGTCAATTGGTTTAGAGGATGCCAATGACCTGATAAACGATCTTGATAAGGCCTTTAATAATACTTTTACAAATAAATCAGAGGATGTGGCTTGATCTAATATTTCATTACAATTTTTGGCCGCAATGTCGGTTCAAAGTCATAATATGTCAAAGCCACTATGTGGCATGGGAGGTTAACATGAAAAAAACAAAAAAAATAACTGTAGGAATTTTAGTAAAGACGATAATATTGGCTATTTCTCTTTTAATTGGACTCACGGCCTGCGGCAGCACTGATAATACTGGCGGGAGCACTCAGGGTTCAACAGTTTCTTCAAGTACTGCAGCAGCTAATGCAGCTGCTTCTGGTTCAGATGCAGCAGAAAAATCCGGTTCAAATAAGGATTTCAAATTCGGAGAGCTAAAGATTCAGGCACTGGGCGGTGGAGCCTGCGGCGCTCCATCCTATATTGCCTTGGAAAAAGGCTTCTTTGCAGAGGAAGGTCTCGATGTAGAACTGGTCAGCGGAACACTTGATCAACTTAAAACAGGTTTGGTAACGGGGGAGTTTACTGTAACAAACGGAGACTTTCAATACTTCCCGTCAATCCAGCAGGGAATGGACCTGAAAATAATCGGAGGCTTACATAAGGGCTGTATAAGACTGGTGGTTCCTCCAAATTCACCAATAAAAACGGCGAAGGATCTTAAGGGAAAGAAAATAGGCGTTGACGAAATCGGTGGGACTCCAATGTCTGTAGCTACAATAGTACTGGCGAATGCAGGAATAGACCCACAAACAGAAGTAACCTGGTTGCCATATCCACTGGACCAATTGACTCAGGCTGTAAAAAAGGGTGAAATAGATGCATTTGCTGCATGGGATCCCTATGGAGTACTTGCTGAAAAGAATGAAGGATATACCTCACTTTCCGATATATCAACCGATCCGCTGTTTGCAGGTAAAAGCTGCTGCTTCCTGTATGCATCAAAGAAACAGATCGATGAAAATCCTGAAAGAGTAGCTGCCATAGCAAGAGCATATAAAAAGGCAACTGAATGGATAAAGGCAAATCCAGAGGAAACGGCAAAGATAGAAATAGAAAAGAAATACGTCGCAACTGACGATATTAAGCTTCTTACAGATTTAA
>JAEYNI010000209.1 GCA_023412635.1 Bacillota bacterium | reverse complement strand
TTGATGCTCTGAAGGTTAATCAGCATGAAACAATAGAAATCTGCCGTGGGTACATGTTTGAAAAGCTAAAGCCCTGGCTGACTGATAATGGCTTCTGCTGGTATGTTACCCAAATTACAGGAAGAATTCAAGAGGTGGTTGAAAAAAACTTTGAATTATATACGATTAAGTTGGGGCTTCCGTTAGAATATATCAAGTATACCCGTTATCCCTTCCATTTTCATAAATTACTTAGATGGGTGTTATCAGATTATGAAAATCGTATCTTTCTATGTAAGGTAGGCTGGAGGAGCTGGCAAAAGCTGAAGGATATATCTCCGACTATTTCTTTTTCAAAGATGGAGCATACAAATTATTACTGTCTAAAATGCGGGAAACGGATCAAAAAAGGGTCAAATATAGCAATTCTAGAATTTTACAGTAATCAGTTGAATTATATATATCTCCATAAAGGGTGTGAGGAGCAACAGCAATTAGCCAGCAGACAATAAAAAACTTATATCCTTTGTGCCTCTATATATGAAGTAGATGACTTTTCAGTTTTTGAAAGATAAACAAGTACCATTGCCGATAAACAGCATATTACAGCTGCAACTTTAAAATACGAAAATATGCCGAAAGTATTTACCAACTGACCGCTTAAAAAGCTCCCTGTCAAGCCACCTGCTCCATAGCTTACAGACCAGAATACTGCCAGACCTGTTGATTTTTGACCTTCATCCACCATTTTGTTAACTAACTTAACAGCACCAAAATACCATAGGGCAAAGGCAAGACTCGATACCGGCTGTGATACAACCCATATCCATAGCACTGGAAAAAAACCTAGTATACCTACTCGTACTATATACAAAACTGTTCCTGATATTAAAATAAGCCATGGGGATGTCTTCCCTATAATTTTATCAAGATAATAGAATAGAAGTACTTCCGGTACTATTTCAATTACCCAGGCAGACCCCAGTATTATGCCAGACGCTTTAAGATTATTCAGCCCAACCGGAAAAAAGATCTCATACCCTTTGAGTACAACTCCTGTGAGGAATAACGAAAATAAAAGTATTATAAATCTTGTATTTTTAAAGAAGTGAAAGTGACTAAAATCGATTTTACTTCTTATTGAAACTTTCTTGTTTCTTTCTGTACAATGAGTATTCGGCAGCCTTAATACAATCACCAGTGTTACAACTAATAGAACTATATGAATAGCAAAGCTCCAGAACCCTAAAATACTGCTTTTGAATAATCCACCTAAAAAAGCTGCAACACCATAGCCTATTGAACCCCACAACCTTATACTTCCATATTTGTCGTTTCTTAAAGATAAAACGGTAGCATCAATCAAGGAATTTATTGATGCAGCAAATATTGAATATATAAGTAGTACTGTAAAAAAACCATCAAAGGATGTAACAAACAGAAACCCACCAGCCGAAAGGATAGTAAATATCAGTGCTAATTTTAGAACTCTTCCTGCTCCCCATCTATCAGCGGCCCACCCCCAAAATGGCTGGAGTAACAACATGGAAGTTGGAATAATTGCCATTAGGATTCCAATTTCAGACGGCTTAAGTGTCTTGCTCAAATGAATTGCCAAATAAGGGAACATTATAGCCCCTGAAGCAAAGTAAAAAAACATTAGTATGTGCAATAAATATTTATTTCTCATAGCAACACCTCCATTATTGCAATGTTGAACTTATAAAGTAATTTCTGATTTATTTAATACTATCTTGCTATTTACACTGATGAAATTAAGACATATTATATATTTATATGCTGAGAAAATCTCATATCAGTTTGCTTGATATAAGCACAATTTTGCTATTCTGGAGTGATATTATGAATATTGAAGCCCTGCACGAAATTCCCTGTTTACAAAGTAATATGTTTCCGATAAGTATCTCTGTTAGTAATTTTAATAAACATGGTAATGTGTTCCCGAACCATTGGCATGACCATTTAGAATTTTTGTATATTATAAATGGAAAAGGAATAATTGAGTGTAATTCAATCTCTTACAATGTAAAGCCTGGTGATCTTGTGGTGGTTAACAGCAGAGAGCTTCACTGCGGCTATAGCCTGTCTGATTTTTTCATGTATTACTGTATAATAGTTGATCCTGTGCTTTTACAGAGCAGTAATGCAGATGCCTGTAATATAAAGTACATTAATCCGATAACAAGGAATCTTTTGATTTTTAATAATTTAATCAGTGAGGATAAAGAGATTCTCGACTGTATAAACGAAATTCTCTCGGAATATGATATGCAAAAAATCGGATATGAGCTTTCAATTAAATCTGACATTTACAAAACTCTGGTACTTCTGATGAGAAATCACGTAAGAAATACTGTTGATAAAAATATCTACGAATTACGAAAAAAGGAATTGGAAAGGCTACGACCGGTCCTGGAGTATATTGAAAACAACTATTCCAAGCAAATAAACGGGTTAGAGCTTTCAAAGCTATGCAATATAAGCCGGTACCACTTTTGCCATCTGTTTAAGGAAATGACGGGAAAAACCGTTACAGAATACATAAATAATATTAGAATTAATAAGGCAGTTGAATTGTTATTCAGTACGAGTTTGAATATTACTGAAATTTCTCTGGCAACCGGCTTCAATGACATTAATTATTTTATCAGAATATTTTAAAAACACAGGGAAATGCCTCCGACTGCTTTCAGGTCAAGACATTCTCAAGGTCAATAAATTAATAAAAAACCTGCTATCAACAAGTATTTTTGTGTCATAGCAGGTTTTTTAGGGATTAAATATTAAAGTTTTGTTCTAAATCTTTCCAGCATACCATAAAGGCCCCATCTGTTCTGGTTGTTTAGCCTTGAAATATTACCGATAGCATACTGTTTTCCATCTCTTGCGCCTATTCCACCTACTGCAGCCGATATAGCAGCAACTACTTCAGGATTTATACCTTCAGTTTTCTGTGTTGTAGTAGCAGCTTTCTGCCTGTCTTCTATTCTCTGTTTGAAGAACTTTTCTGCGACCTGAGGAAGCATTGCATATGATAGAACATCCTCGTCCTGCTCAATAAATTCTTTGGCAGTTTCTCTTATTTTGTCGAGTTCAGGCTCAATAATATCTGCTGGTCTACAGGTAATAGGCTTTTCCTCACCTAGAATTTTAGTCTTGATTTCATCACTGATAGGAGCAGGAGTCTTACCATATTCTCCTTTAACAATACCCTTTGATTCTTTTGGAACCATCTTGTATCTTTCACCGGTGATAACATTGAGTACTGCTTGAGTACCGACAATTTGACTGGTTGGTGTTACCAACGGAGGATAACCGAAGTCTTCGCGTACTCGTGGTACTTCTCTTAATACTTCTTCATATTTATCAAGTGCGTTGGATTGTTTTAGCTGTGATACCAGATTTGATAGCATACCACCCGGTACCTGATAAATAAGTGCATTGACATCAACTCCCATAACTTTTACATCCAGGAGTCCACTTTCCATATATTTTTCCTTTAGTGGTCTGAAGTAATCTGCTATTTCACTTAGAATTGCAAGATCAAGACCTGTATCAAAAGGAGTATCTTTAAGTGTTGCAACCAATGGTTCGGTAGGTGGCTGAGAAGTTCCAAGCGCCA
>JAEYNI010000330.1 GCA_023412635.1 Bacillota bacterium | reverse complement strand
GACAGGCTGGCATTCTAACCAACTGAACTACCGGGCCATTTTAAAATTATAATGGTGACCCATAGGGGACTCGAACCCCTGTTATCGCCGTGAAAGGGCGGTGTCTTAACCACTTGACCAATGGGCCGTACTTATTATCAGCGGCTATCTCGCCAACCGACAAAGACTATTTTAACGGGGGATGTACAAAAAGTCAAGCTATTTTTTTATCTTTTTTTCAACTTTATTTTTTTGTTAATATCTAAGCTTAGATAATTCTCAATAACGCCGCATCCCTCTAAGGTTCCAAGCACATCATCCTTATCTTGTATTTTTCCGAAAGCAGCTATTCCTTTCCTCAATTCACTTCTAATTCTATTTTTTTTATTTATTTTGTTTTGTATGAGTAATATACTTCAAATCAATCAGACTTATACCTGCCTTCTTTCGGATAAAAAGTTATCAAGACCTTTCTCATTCTTGAAAATTCATTCATTTATAAATATTCCCATTATTTTCCGATATCCTATTTTAAAGTTTGCTTTATCATGCAATTTGAAACGGCTTTAAAACTTAATAAAAGGCATACATATCAACTCTATATGACATGTATGCCTCATGTTCCATCGAAAAATAAAAATGATATTCCAGGAAGGGGTTAAATCAGGGCATAGATCCTTTGCAAAAGAATCAGCCAGCCCCTCTGAAATTATAGAGGACGGCAAGTCTTGAAATTTGTTACCCTGCAGATAATAATAATTGTAGCCCCATACATTATGATTATGTTCATGGGCCAGAATCCAGGGTAGATATTTCTCCCATCCTCCAACCCACGGATTTACCTCAATCAGTATCTTTTCACCCACACATGTTCCTACTACACCGTGTACAGATTGGTCCAGACATATGTTTGGATTCTTTATTCCTTGGTACGGCTCAATTACTTTAAGCGTATATCCCATTCTATCATACTGCCTTGTACTGACACCGCTTGCATACCATAAGCTTGCCCCCATCACCTTTGAGTATTTCATATAGAATTTTTATTCTTGTGGCTTTACATACAGGGCAGGTTCCTCTGCCACGGGAAGGCAATTTCCATAAGGTTTTACCTCTATGAGTTTTTAGTGCCATAATTAATTTCCTTTCATAAGTTTAATTCAGACACCACACAAAACAAAATCAACTGAATTGTAACTGACAGGATAAACAGTATTGTAGTTTTAGATATAACTGTATACCTATGGTGTTTAAAGTATCTGTAATTAAAATATAGCGCCATATAGCCGGTATTTCAATTTCACAAATGATTATGTATTGAGTTTGATTTTCTTTCTTTTCCCTGCCTGATTATTCGTCTTATGCTTTGCTCTGATAGATAGTATTTACCAACAAGAGTATCAACCGAAGAACCGTTAACATACTCTCTATATATTAAATTGTTCCGTTCCATCAAACTTTCCCTGGTCCCGCTCTTTTCACCCCAGGCTCTTTGCTGGCCATCCTTACGAGGTATATAAATAAATTCTCCGTCTATAAATTCTTGAATTGCTGTTATCATATCTTCTGGTAACACATTTTGAGCCTTAAGATACTTCATTTCTCTGCTCCTCCTAATTTCTCGATTTGAAGCAAAGACCACAAGCAGTAAGAGAATTAAACTTTATACTTTTCCGGATAATAGAAAACTGCTGAAGGAGTAATACCTGCAGCAGTTTGTTAATAACAAGTTATTATTCAACCTGAAGTAATAAGATACCTAATTTGATTTATTCCAGTACGAAGATTTATTTGATACCAAGTACGAATTGTAAGCGTTCCGGTAAATTTCGAAGGGTTCAGCTATCTTATGAAATCAGGTGCATGCAGAGCATCACCAATATTACTTTTTGCGGTCTTTACAAGTGAATTATTTATCTGCATCGTTTTCATAAGATCTCCTCCTGATTCAATATTTTAAATCGCTATAAATTAACATTTATATGTTTGTTGCTATTACCTCCAAAATATTACCACAAAAAAAATAATACTTCAACATCACAAACAATTATAGTCATTCTTGATCGTATTTGATGGTATTTCTCTAGTATCGTACTCCATGGGCAGAACAAAGGTGGCAAAGCCACTTTTGTTTGCGCTGTGTGACAGCAACCTGTCACACGCATAAATTCAAAGTTTTTTATTGTCAAGGAAAATAGACAATAAAAAACTGTTGTACATAGAATAAAGAATATTCCTTGTACAACAGTCTCTTTGGTGACCCATCGCAGATTCGAACTGCGGACACCTTGATTAAAAGTCAAGTGCTCTGCCAACTGAGCTAATGGGTCATTTGTTAGTGGTTTTTCCTGACCACAAGTATAAATAATACTTAATAAATAACAGTTTGTCAACATATTTTATAAAAAATACAGGATTATTTTTCTTATTTTTTTAGCAGACATTTTGTACTAAAATCAAAAGAGGATGGCATGTTATACCTATTTCCGAGTACAACAAAAACTGCTACAAATCCAGCCTTTCAGTTGCTTCATAGCAGCTTTGATATAATATATATTATTGGTCTTTGCTTTATATTGGAAATCAGAAATATTTATCTCACAATAACATGCTCTCGATCTTTTCCTACCCCTATAAGTCCAATCTTCACTCCAACCAGTTCTTCAATCCTGTTCAAGTACTTCCGAGCGTTTTCAGGCAACTTATCAAAGCTTTTTATGTTGGTAATATCCTCATTCCACGGCTCAAAGACTTCGTATATGGGCTCACATTTTGCAAGTTCATTCAGGCTTGCAGGGAAGTATCTGA
>JAEYNI010000198.1 GCA_023412635.1 Bacillota bacterium | reverse complement strand
CCAATTCAACTGCTTTATCCGAAGCAATTTTTTTTGCAGTTGCCATATCAATTTTATTTTGCTCTAATTCATATTCATAATACTGATCAATGACCAATTCAAAAGGTAACGCGAAATTTGCTCCAAGGGAAAGCTTCTTGTTCACCTGGATATGTTCAGAATTATCATATGGAACTTTTCCATGAAATAATTTAATTTTTTTTGTAAAGAGAACAAGAGAATACTGATCCTTTTTTAGCCCCGTCCTTTTTGCCGTCACAAGGTTTTGGTCTATTTTGGCAGTTCCTTCATACCAGGTTCTGGCCTTGACGCTTCCAATGGAATGCACCATCAAAGGCGGAAGTTCAGGATTTTTCACATTGTCTATCTTTCCGGTAATTAAAAGCTGCCCCTTTGTAACAGTATCTCCAATCTTAACTGTCTCAAGTCCCTCCTTGGCGACTATTGAATAAATAACCCCATCTCTTGATGCTATGATATCACATGGTATATTTTTATTTATCAATGCAGGTGGTTTTGTTCTTTCGGTAACATTAACATAGATCCTGGTCCCCTTCAGCGATAAACTCATTCTGGCCAGATCGTTTATCTGGAGCATCATATTTTCAACAATATCATCTGTATTAATTCCGTATTTTAATGCTCCCGGTTCTACTCCGTTCTCCTTTAACCGCTCCAGAATGAATTCTGTTGAAACGTTATTGTTTCCGGAAATTGTTATATCCCATATAAAGGAGGATATCAAAAAAAAAGCAATTATACAGATTACAGAACCCATGACAAAAGCCTTACGGCTCTTGTATCTGTTCAAAATAAACGGAATACCCTTTCGTTTTATTATATGTACCCTGCATCTGGTCTTTTTAACAACAGGCCTTATCTGTTTAAAGTCGCCAATACTGAGCTTCATGGTTACCCTGTTGTTTTTTTGCCATTTGACATTCCATAACCTGATATTCCTGTGGGTACATATGTTAATAAACTTCTCCAAAAAATATCCCTCTACATTAATAATAACATATCCGATAATATAATTCCATAATCTCCAAATTATCATTATATCTCCTATCTGCGTGTCAAACGTACTAAGGCGCGCTTTTTTCCGGCATACTTTATTTCATGAATTCCAGTGATTGGATGTCACCGAAAATCATTATGCTTTCCAGGGTGATTTCCTTTATATAAATGTTTGTACCTTTAACCTTAATAATTCCCGAAGTGGTATTAAGTCTTATAACGCCTTCATCGTATTCCAAAATTCCTTTATAATTTTCAACAATAAGATCCCCGTTCCCCAGCATAGTAAGCTTGGGCATATTTAAAACTATCTCTTTCGGCAGTTCCAGAATTTCTGTCACCTTTTCCTTAATACCGATTTTTTTTGCGATCTTATTTTTGTGCGTTGTTATATCTTTACCGGAATCCTTTACTTTTTGCAGACTTCTCCCTTTTTTTATATCCTTTTCTCTATTTTCAATAGAATTTCTATGAACCATAATCGCCCTCTGATCTAATAAATTTTGTCTTTAATTTGCCAGATCCTCCACATTACCGAATTCATATCCGCTAGCTCGGGCTCCTTTTATTATCATATCCAAAGCATCTGCATTATCCTTTGAGACAGCATGCAGAAGGATAATCCCGCCATTGTGCAGATTACTTATAACCTTTTTATAGGCATACTCCGGGCCGCGGATTTTATCCCTGTGCCAATCATCATATGCAAAACTCCAGAATAGGTTACAATATCCCAGCTTGCTTGTAATGTTCAGACTGCGTTCACTGTATTCTCCCTTTGGAGGTCTTAAAAATTTCATTTTTAAGCCGAACTTTTCTGAGAAAGCCCTTTCAAGTCCGAGAACCTCTTCCTCTATCTGAGAATCATCCTTTTCGGGAAGACTTGGGTGATGGATTGTGTGGTTTCCTACAGTATGACCTTCTTCAACCATTCTTCTTACAAGATCCTGATGCTCATTGAGATATGGACCAGTAATAAAAAATGCGGCTTTAACGTTATTGTCTCTTAGGGCATCTAAAATTTTTGAGGTATAGCCATTTTCATAACCTTCATCAAAAGTAAGATAAATTATATTTTTACTTACGTCACCAATATACATTCCCCCATATTTCTGAAGCAGTTCATTGGCTCCTGGATCAGCCTTGGGAGTTTGGCCGTTTGGCTGTCGTAATATTCCCCAGCCTCTTTTCTGCTCATAGGTATAAACGCTTTTCTGAGCAGATTGTTCCCCCCATGCAGAGTTAACCTCGTCTGTAACTTTGCCTGTAAGTTCTTCTGAAAAGTCAACATTTTTACTGTTGGCACTATACACGCCACCCAAATCGGAAAGGCCTGTATTTATACTAGTTTCATTATTGTTAATTACAAAATAATTAAAAAGCAAGGCAAAGACAATCAGTATGATAAATATAGTGATTATTTTTTTTACTCTCAATTTGACTACCCCCATTGATGTAATTGATATTTGATAAAAAAATTAATTATACTTATTTATATATAGTTATTATGAATTTGA
This sequence comes from Bacillota bacterium, assembly GCA_023412635.1. Lineage (GTDB taxonomy): Bacteria > Bacillota > Clostridia > Acetivibrionales > DSM-1351 > Ruminiclostridium. The sequence continues at coordinate 12,997 of JAEYNI010000198.1, read as the reverse complement.
GAACAAAAAAAGAGCCTTGAGTATGATGTTTTAACATACGCAAGACTCAGCCATAACCGCTTTTATAAATACTTTCGTTAGTCTCTTTTTATTTCTTTTCCACAGTCTTTAATTTATCAATTTTAATCAGTTCCTCACTTACTTTAGGAATTTCAATATTATCTGATTTTTCAACGTCAACATCTATAAACAACTTAATTTTTTCAAGTGCTCCGCCAATCATATTCAGAGCATTAACTGCATTATCCGGGTCAACGATGGCTTTGACTACATAAGGCGGTGTAACGTGTCTTCCGTTAACCATGATATAGCCTCCGGCAACTCTTACTTCACTTGTATCAATGATTCTTTGTTCATTAATGGCTAAAGCTTGAGCATCTGTAGCCCGAAGTTCATTAAGCACAAACAAAAGATCATCGTCCTCCACATTAAGGGCATCCTCCTTCGCGAAGGTTACTATAACTCCCCTGCCTTTAACATCGGTAAGTCCTGCAACGGTTTTCAGCTTTTGGATTTCGTCGGTCAGAAGCTTAAAATTCTCATCGGAGTTACCTCTAGCTTTTTCAAACTTGTCAAGCTGAGTCTGTAATTCAGTAAGCTTGGATCTGAGATTTTCATTATTCTTCTGCTCATTAAGTATTTTAACAATCAAATCATCCTTTTTCTGACTTTCCAGATTAATAACCTTTGCATTACTACGTATACTCTGAAACTGCCAGGATAATGCTAGTCCCAAAATAACACATATCAAGGAAATGGATATATTTCTACTTATTTTTTTTGCTTTCATCATTAACTACCTCCAATTTTGAAATCAAACCTCTGATATCGTTAGAGAACTTGGGTATTTCAATACCCTGCTTTCGGGTCATCGTAACCCTCTTACCAAGAGCGGACATTTCATCAAGAATACCGCTCTCGTTTAAGGTACTATATAACTGATCAGGATCACCTATAGCTTTAATTTCATATGGAACAGCATAGCGGTTGCTGTTTACCTTTATTGTAGGACCGGCACACACCTGTTCGCTGGTGGATATTATACGTTCATTGTTAATTGATATAGCTTGAGCACCGCCGACTCTGAGCTGATTAACAACATTCAGGATATCTGAATCATGAATGATATAGTCCATAACGGCATCGCCTTCGAGCATCTTCGGTTCTTCTGCATCATTCAAAGTAATAATTACTCCGTCACCTGTGACCTCTGTCAAGCCACATATAAGTCTAAGAAAGTCAAGTTCAATTTTGGGTTCGGCGTTGGTAACATTGTTTGAAGAAGCTTTAATAAAAGCCTCGATGTCATTTTCCAACTTGGATATCTGCGACTTGTAGGACTCGCCAAGCTTTATTCTGGAATCCAGCTGACTATTAAGCTTATTCAAATCAAGAGTCTCGGCATTCTGCCGCTTCATACTGACAGTGCTTCTTATTTGAATAGTAGCTAAAGTACCTAAAAGTAAGAATATTATAAATAAAATAAAGAAATTGTCTTTGAATTTCATCGCTGCCTCATTCAAAAGTTTTTTGAGAAATAATAATGAAAATGTTTCAGTTACAATTAAAATTATTCTACTGTTAATAATACCTTTTTTCAAGCAAAGGAGCAATATTATAAATAAATTAAGGAAATATTTCAGTCGTAGATTAAAATATAGCTTTCATTTTTTTCATTAACAGGGTTCTTATCATAATCTCGCGCTATTTGAAGCATTATTTTGATAGCATAATTATTACTGTTTGGGTCTACTTTTTACGGGTTCAAGTTCCTTATGGGTTTAACCCCGCCGGGAGGCCAGAGGGGCATACGGGGAGACTGGTCTCGCCCGTATGGCGCTTCGCGTCTATTTTAATAAACAAAAAAGACGCCTACATTTTTCGCAAAAAATGTAAGCGCCTATGGCAGGGGAGACAGGACTTGAACCCGCAGCCGACGGTTTTGGAGACCGCTACTCTACCAATTGCGCTACTCCCCTAAGACGAATATTAGTATACAATACACTTTACATTCTTGTCAATGCTAAAAAAAATAATTATGCTGCAAAAAAAGTCACAAGCCGTTAAGAAAATATGCTAAAAGTATATTTTTAGGCGAGTGTAGTAGCCCGGTACCGAAACCGCAGGTTTGGGTGGGCGACGTCATTAGTATTAAAGACTTGCCGAAGGATACGGCAAGACCTGTCTCCCCTGCCACTAGCTCCAGCTACCGTTTATTTGATCGGAATACAAGCAGATTGGGAGCAAAGGAAAACTGCATATCTGTGTTAATATGCAGTCTAAATGATCTTCTTTTTTTACCCATCATAAATATATATATTAAGTCTATATACCTAATAGCTGCTTTTTTTTCGCTTCAAATTCCTCTTCAGATATTATTCCATTATCTAACAGGTTTTTAAATTTCAGAATTTCATCTGCTGATGATATTGCGGTATGAGAGTTAATATTGGCTTTTTTAATATCGCTAATTTTTTTCATTAAAAAATTGTATATCTTTTCAGATTCTATAGGAACTTTTTTGTCGAAAGCCCTTAAAAGTACTGTATTAGGGTCTTCTGCGCTTTGTCTGGATGAACCAAACATTCCAACTTTAGCATCAATGTCTTTAGTTCCCGATGTAATAAATTTCATATAACCATTTGCCATTATAGATGGTTTTTTATATTCAACTCCCGAAAGATCACAATAAAAAAATGTTCTATCACCTTTTATTCCCTGCGAGGCAAGACTAAAGAGACCTTTTCGCTCTATTACAACCCTATCTTCATATACAACTATTGTACCATTTGTTGCTTTTAATGACATTAAAATATCTTCCATACTTCCCCCTTTTAACTTATTTGATTTTTATTTTAACTATATTATATTAATTAAATAAAGTCAAATTTTGTCTCATCTCCCTTGTACTGTTAGCAGTTGTGAACCTCGCAAGCAGTTTGCTAACAAACAAATACTTCATACCATTAGGAATACGCACAACATATAGTCTTCTAATAAAAAAATACATTATGGCTAATTAACCGGCTGTTCTATTAAATAACTCAATGTTTCTATCAATAAGCTTTCTATGAAAGTCAACATGTTCCGAATATTGCGATATAGCCTCCTCCAAACAAATCCTGCCTTTCTTGTCATGTATATAGGCATATATAGCCCAGTCACAATCAACAATTGTTTTTAAATGACCAGCCATATAAGTGCGTACCATTTTTAGTAGGTCTATAGTCAATTTAATATCTGATAAAATGTATATTTAAACATTTACACCAATATGAAGCACTTTCTACTCTATAATATAACACACCAAAATGGAATATTTATATACCTATTCTTCACTGGTCAAACAGGGCCTCAAATAATTTTTTTCACATTTATAAAACATAAAACACAATAATTTCAAATACAAATAATATAGATACTTTACTAAAAACTTTATTGGAAAGATATTAATGAAAAAGATAAAGATAGTCATATTTAAAACAAATTCATTAATCGTCGTATTCTCTGTCCTTATTATTCTACTTTTTGCATCTATTGTATTTATTGTTAATAGTACTTTATTGGCAAACACATTTTCAGACCCTAACAGTGGAATTATTGTTATTGATCCTGGACATGGTGGAATTGACGGTGGCACAAATAAAGATGGTATTCTGGAAAAAGAAATCAACCTTGATATTGGTAAAAGATTATGTTTTTATCTGGAGCAAAAAGGCTATAAAGTAATTATGACACGTAATGATGATATTTCTCTGGATGCTTTAGATAATTCAAGCAAAAGTCGGCATCAAAGAGACTTAAATGCACGAGTAAATATTATTAATAATAGTAATGCACAATTATTTGTAAGCATTCACGTTAATTGTAATATAAAGAAACCTTCAACTGAAGGTGCAATTGTATTTTACAATAATAAGTATGAGCAAAGTAAAACTTTGGCTTATAGCATCCAAAGAACCTTGAATAGTATAGAAATAAGCAATAGGAAACGGACAGTGCATAATCCGACACAGGCTAAATACTTTGTTTTAGGCAATGCTGACATTCCTGGAGTAATAGTGGAAACAGCATTTATCTCAAATAAAATGGAACGCCTAGAAATGACAAAAGAATCATTTCGAGAAAATACAGCAAAAGCTGTTGTTTCTGGCATACAGCAATATCTGCAAGAGTCCACTAATGTGTCAGTGCCATGATATGATTCAGACGCCGGTTTGACATTGCAATGCGACATCAAATATAGCAGCGTTGACTAAACACAACTTTCCAGAGCTGCGACTATGGCTTTTGCCATTTTTGCCGTTTCTCTTTTCTCAAATGACGTTTTAGCGTCTAACATTGACAAACGTGAATTGCAGGCTCATAAACTAATAATCAAAAGTAATACACTAAATAAGCAAATCAATCTTTTCACAGTAACCCTCCAAAATATACATTTAACAATTTTTAACCAATCTCACCTATCCCGCCTCATTAAACTAAAGCTCTGAGCTGTTGGCCCAACATCGGGCTGCCCTGCCAGAAACAAAGCCATGGGCACCACATCCTCAGGTTGCTTGTGCCACTCGCTGTCCAGGGTCTTGATTATTTTTTTACCTTCTTCAGCGCCATCGTCGATAGAAGTCTCAACAGGCCCCGGTATCAGCTCGTTAACACTTATACTATATTCCATGAGTTCCTGGGCCAAAATACGTGTCAGCATCCATAGTCCCGCTTTTGAGCAGGAGTAAGCTGAACCGCCGGGGAACCCCTTGTGTCCAAGACCCGAGCCAATGGTAATGATCTTCCCGGCACCTCTCTGTTTCATATATGGAATAACAGAATGAGCACAGTAATAGGCGCCGAAAAGATTCAATTCCATTGTTTTTATCCAGTTCTCCATATTGCTGTTTTCTACTGTTTCACGATCATAATTGGCGCCGGCATTTATAACCAGAATATCTATACCACCAAAATGTTCTGCCGCGGCTTTAAACATATTGATTACTTCTTCATTGCTGGTCACATCGGTCTTAACAGCAACAGCGCTGCCGCCCGACTCCCTGATTTCCTTCTCGGTCTGCCTTATTTCCTCTTCACTCCGGGCAGCGCATACAACAGCGGCACCTGCCCCGGCATAAGCCATGGCTATTGCTTTACCTATGCCGCGTCCTGCGCCGGTAATAACGGCAACTTTGCCCTGTAAAATATTTTGATTACTATTAAGCATAAATTCCTCTCTAATCATATTTTGTAAGTGATACATGTATAGTACAATTACTCAATAATGCAGGTTTTCGTAAAGCCTTGATCTCTTAATTTTGAAGTTGGTCCCCTTAAGCCTGTTTATCAGATCAAGTATTTTCTGAATTTCAGCTACTTCGTATTTCTTCATTTCAGGAGAGGCTATTATTTCGTCTATTATTTCAGAGGTATTTAGACCTATCCTTATTCCCTCCTCAGGAAGATAATTAAGTGCTGAAATAAACTCCCGAGGTTCACTCTGTTTTGTATTGACAGGAGTTGAGTTTACTGGTGGGGTTGGATTGATAACGGTTGAATGGGTAAAAGTTGAATTGTCAACTGTTACGATATCAGTTCCGGTCTTGGTTCTATCTTCAGCTTCTCCTTTAGGTTCGCTTCCCTCTCTGGTATGCTCCCTACTTTTCTGATATAGCATAATTCTGAATTCATGCTCATACTCGAATTCTTTTCTTTTATTCTTAAAGGGAAGAAGTTCATAATCTGTAAATCCTGAGTCGAATGTCTTGTCAAAGTCGATATAATCCACCTTGAACATTTCCATTTCATACCCATTTGGCTTTCTTATTTTATGCAGTTTCTGCAGTGTAGTACATACAGCAATCCCCTGTCCGGCTCTGGAATATATTTCCCACATGGCGGCTGATTCGCTTTCATTTAGATGCCAGCAGCTTATTGCAACCTTTTTCTTTCTCTCGTTAAATTTTCTAAAGAACTCTTTTCTAATATCTTTTTCAATTCCCTTAGGTAATCCTTTTCTGGTATAATTCGCCTCAAGATTAATATCTGATTCGCTGGCGTTATCCCTATGATTTAATTTTGCTCTGCGGTACATATCTGCAAAATGAAGATAATTTTGCTTTGGTATTGCCCCCTCATATTTATCTTTAAACTTATCTGCTCTGGCAAAATAGAGTTCTCCGTTGACAAGTGTAAGGAATTTAATTACGTCTAAATATTTCCACAGTTTATTTTCAGGCATAAAAATCCCTCCTCTTATTATGTTGGTGCTTTTAAATTACAATTATTGATTTTTGGAATTAAAGTTGTTGCTGTTACACAAAATACTCGTCCCTGGTCAGCCATATCTGCTCTATTCTGTACATATGCCAGTATTCGTGGAAAATCATATGGTTAATAATTATCGGAATATTATACTGAATATACTCACCATGCACCGCGTCTTTATTCAAAGCCGCTTCAGTAAGCTGGTCAATAAGGGATAATTGTTTATTTCGAATATCTGTATATTTTGAAAAGGCCTCATCAAGAGAAGCGTATAAAGCAGTTCTCTCTGTCTCATTTTCGGGGAAATAAGGAGCTATAACAGGATGCTTCTCATCTTTAATAGTAAGTATTCTAGCGTAAATCATATCCTGCACCTGGACAATGTGGTAAATATGTTCCCTTATGGTCCAGGTTTCATCGTTTCTCTTAATATCAAGAACTTCGGCCGGAATATTGCTTACATAAGCTTCAATAATGTCCGGCAGCTCCTTCAAAGTTTTAGCAAGTACTTCCTTATTTAAAATCATTAGCCCGCCTCCTCGCACTGAGTCTCTAATTCACTAATTCATTATCAACATTAAGTAACAAAATCAATTATCTATATTAAGTCCTATATAAAGTATATTTAGCATATTAAGTAGCTAATCTATGAATATATATTACTTATACATATATTACCATCGGATGTCATAAAAAGCAAAAGACATGACAGCTTTAGGGGCAAGTCATGTCTTTTGCTTAAAATCGTATGTCGGATATACACTTTAATTATTCACCAGAAACAGTATTTTTATTCTACTTAAAAAATAAATACATAAAGGGCAGTACAGTTGTAATAAGTGCAATAAGCATAACAACAAAGGCACCGAACCTGTTCTTCTTGTTCCAGGTCCACACACCGAAACTAAAAGTGTATATACTGATCCATATAACAATAAGCATCACTACTATTTTAAATATCATTTTATCATCTCCGTGAAAAATTCTACCTGGTCACTAACTACTATCGATTACCTTAAACCCTTTAGACTATCCTTGTCGGATTACCTCGGCATTCAGCCTTAAATCATACTTTGTTTTTGAAAAGGCATCGGTCCACTTTGCTTTTTCCCAGTCAGCTATCGATAAAAAATTTCTTCTTGCAAGTATACCGTATCCAAAAATATCCGATTTATATTCATAGGTTGCTTTACTCAAGAGCTTTTGAATTTCCTTTTCAAGCATTTCCTTATATGCCTTGTTAAGTATTTCTGCATTTTCTGGGTTATCATAATCGTATTCACTCTGGATGGATTGGACGCTTATATCAATATTCAAGTCTATGGTAATAATGGGCTTTCCGTTTTTAAATGTCACCTTTGTACGGGAGGTTTTTTCCTTCTTTAAATTGCTTAGAACTTTAAACCTACGGTCGAGAGGGTCATCGATTTCCAAATTGATATTGTTTGGACCAGTCATTAGAGCAAATATGGACGCCTCCTTGGGTGCTAGCCTTCCCACCATTTTGTCGGATTTGAATACTGCCAGACCGCTCAAAGACATTTTCTCCTGCTCCTCATCTCCACCTTTTTTAGAGCCTCCTCCACCTTTTTTTTTCTCCTCATCCTTCCCTGCAGCCGGTTTGCCTTCCTCTTCGTTGTCCTCTGGTTTCTTGGTTTCAACAATGGTTTTATCAACCGCTGTGTAGATTGCCAATGGCTGGGCATCCTTATTCTTGGCTCTGTACAAATATTCCTCCAGTCGGGCCTGAGGTATCAGGAAATCTGATTCGTAGGATTGGAAAAGCAGTTCATAGTATTTTGAGGGGTTTGAGGAAATCTTTGGTTGAATGGACTCCAGGTACTTCTTTGCACCTTCTGCCGCTACAATTATATTAATATCCTGTCTGATTTGCATCCCTTGCTGCAAACCATTGACAAATGCAGTCATTCCTTTTTTTGCAATAGCCTCTGAAACAACAATAACTTTTGCATGTGAAAGATTGATATTCCGGCTCAGATATTGTCCTGATTTTTTCAACCCTGACAGGAAATTATCGGTTTTATAGGAGGTAATGTCAGTTCCCTCTCCCCCGCCTCCTGTAATAGCCTGTGGTACCGCCGTCTGGAAGGTAAGATTGAAATTATCTCCCCCAGCCTCATCAATGCCTATGGCTATAACGTATGCCAAGTCTTCTATTTCACGGTTATCATAACAGCCTGTCAAAACAGAAATAAGAAATAATACAAATAGGAAGGCTGCTGAGCACCTGATTAACCTATTCATTCTCCCCGCCTCCTTCTACAAGTTTCCTCCCCACTTTTCTGCCTGCTCCGATTATAACTACTATCAGAGGTAATACAAGACCAAAAAGCCAGATTAGATTAGCTGCCTTTGAGTTGACAAAATCAATATTCATACCTTGCAGTTGATCGGAAACTGTCAGGCAGATTACAGCCATAGGAAAAACTAACGGCCTTGATTTTTTCAGGCTCAGAGTCTTTTTAATTATGAAGATAAGAAAGGTAAAAATAACTCCAAGGTAAAGCAGCGCAGATATTGAACTGATAAGTACAAATATCGACTCTATCCTTTGAAACATATTTCCCACCTCTATATGCTTTGCCATCTGGAATACGGGTATTTTGCTATCAACTGCAATCTGATATGGATATAGCAGTAAAAAAGAAAGTGTTGACCATAGCAGCAGCAAGCCGGAAACCATAATAGACATATAACCCACTCTTTTAAGGTATCTCTTTTTTATAAAGGGGACCATAAAAAAAAGTATTATCAAGGATGAAAAGGCTGAAAGTTTGTAAAGACTTCCCTTCGCAACAGACATGTATCCTTCGCCCAAAATCGGAAAAAGGTTATTGACATCAAGCTGCGGAATAACACCTATTGTAATGAGTAAAAAGCCTACTATTACCACAGGCAGCAAAAATGCATTAATTCTTACAACCGCTTCAATTCCAAAGAAAGCAGAAAATACTATTCCGACAATAAAAAGTATCTCCACAAAGCTCAAAGGAGATTTATCAAGTGAAATTATTTTCAACATCTTCGAAAAACCACCAAGGGCTGAAGTTAGTTGGGAGAAAAGATATGCTGCGGCTAAAAAGCCCACAATTATTTTTAACACTCTTCCACCCGCTTTTTCACTAATATCCAGTAAATCCAGACTGCCCATATTTTTATATAAGGCTGCTACCACCGAAAAATAAATCAGTATTATAACAGTTGACAGCACTGGAATCATCCACCCGGCACTACCACTATAAAGAGCCATATCGCGGGGGTATGACAGGAGTACCTGAACGAATATCAAATTAGCCAATACAGTTATGCCTTCCCAGGAACCAAAGGTTATTTTAGTCTTCATTTTCATCATCCTCTGATGCATTATTTTTTACAGTCCAGCTTCTGCTGATTTTTGGCTGACTCTTTATATCCTTTGTATTTAAATAATCAGGCCTGCTCTCCTGCTTCCATATGGGTTTTCTGGACAGCTTATCGGAGTATGTTCCTTTTGTTCTCGGTCCAAAAGGTACCAGAAATGGCACTCCAAAAGACTTCGAACCGGCAAGAATCAAGGCGTTTATTGTCAGGCCAAGAGCTACACCTAAAAAGCCTGCAGTAGCTCCAAGTATAATGTAAGCAAACCTTATCAGCCTTATTGAAAAGGACATTGAAAAGCTGGGGATGGCAAAAGAACCAAGTGCAGTTATGGCCACAATTATTATCATAATTGGGCTAACCAGATTTGCGGATACTGCAGCCTGACCTAAAATCAAACCACCGACAATTCCTATTGTTGAACCGATAGCCCCCGGAATCCTTATACCTGCTTCCCTGATCAATTCAAATGAGAACTCCATCAGCAGTAATTCAACAACAGACGGGAACGGTACATTTTCCCTTGAAGCCTCTATTGCAAACAGAAGATTTGTAGGTATCATTTCCTGATGAAAGTTTGTTACAGCAATATATAATCCTGGTAGGAGCAGTGCAATAATTACACCGATAATTCTTATTATTCTGATGAAATTTACGTAGGGATACCTGATGTTGTTATCTTCAGTAGTATGCAGGAATTCAGTAACTGTTGCAGGCATAACAAGTACAAACGGGCTGCCGTCCATCGTAACTGCTATATTTCCTTGAGCCAGCATCATGGCCACCCTGTCTGGTCTCTCAGTCGCAACTATCTGTGGAGCTGAAATAAAGGTACTATCCTCAATCAGCTGCTCAAGTTCTCCTGTATCAAATATATAGTCAACATCAATGTTTTTTACTCGCTTTAATACTTCCTGCACCAGAGATTCATTTGCAATATCCTTGATATAAATCACAGCACAAGGAGTGTTACTTCGTTTCCCGATAGTGGTGCCTTCCACCATTAAATCCTTATCCTTTAATATTTTTCTAATAAGTGCAGTATTGGCTCTAATCTGTTCATTGAAAGACTCCTGTGGGCCGCGTATAACAGTTTCCGATCTGGGAGGATCTACTCCCCTATGTTCCCATGATTTAACATCGGCCGCATAAGCGTAGTCCAACCCTTCAATAAAAACAGCACAGCCTCCGAAATTTATATTTCTGATTAACTCCTTGTAATTGTCAACCTTTGTTATTTGGTTAAACGGAAGTAGTCTGTTATATATAAATTCGCCTATATCTTTGATTTCTTCCCTTATATCAAGATTCGACAGAAGCATCAGAGGCTGAAGAATACTGCGACTTATGCTGGTTCTATCTGTCATGCCGTCAATAAAAACTATAAATCCCTTCAACACTTTGTTCTTTACGGTTATATTAAATTCTCTGTTAACCATGTCGCTATTATTGGGTATTTTATAAGTTTGTTTCATTACCTTCAGATTAAAATCCAGATCATTTGATATCTTCCTTTTTAAAATGTCATCACCGACAGTACAGTCAATGAATTCCTCCTCCAGCTCTTCCTTTCCAAAGGTATCTAGTGACGCTGCATTAAGAGCAGTTTCGCAGTTCTGTTTTTTATTTTCTTTTAGTATAAACTCTTCCTTTTTATTATGTTCCTTGAATATAAGATAATTTAAGAAGCCCAAAGTTTACTCCCTCAATCTGTTGAAAATTTGTATCTTTTAAAAATATTATGGTAGTTAACTTATTTTTATATACATTTGTACGATTTGACAAATTCATGTAATGTTAATTTAATTTTTTATTTATGTTTTCTACCTTGTGAAAAAATAGTTAATAAACTATCATAATAGTATAAGCTTTTTTGATAATTTGATTAGGAATCTTTATTTACAAAAACAAATAAATACAAATGAGGATCAGAAGTTAAATGAAGAAATTACATCGATTATTTGTTGTGTTTATATTAATATTTTCCATTTTATCCATAAATATTGTTCCCGTTTCTGCATGGACACCTGAGGAGGAGCTGTCAGCCAGTTCAGCTATACTTATTGACACGCTCAGAGGTCAGACTCTCTATGAAAAGGAAGCGGACAAACTTTTATCTCCATCGATAATGTGTAAGTTAATGACAGCACTTATAACCATAGATAAAACTCAATTAAACTCAAAGGTTACCATTAGTAAGAATGCTGCGGGAATAAACGGAGCTTCGCTGAATCTGACAGTGGGAAACCTTTATACCGTTAAGGACCTGCTGTATGGTGTTATGCTGTCTCCGGGTAACGATGCAGCAGTTGCTTTGGCTGAATATGTAGGCAATGGAGATGTTAACAAGTTTGTCGGCCTGATGAATGAGACCGCAAAAAAAAGTATGCTGAATCATACATATTTTGTTAATCCAACAGGTTTATATGACGAAGCCCAGTTTACGTCAGTAAGGGATATTGCCAAACTGATTAAAATAGCAATTTCCAATCCGGTCTTCAACTCTATATTCGGATCAAAAGGGATAGCCTGGGGCGACGGAAAGAATTCATCAATTCTTACTAATCAGAATAAACTTTTCTGGAGTTATAGTGGTGTTGATGGCGGAAAGATAGGCACAAACCCCAAGCAGGGTGTTATTTCTGTTACAACAGCAACCAGAGATGGGCGCAGGCTCCTCGCCGTGGTATTTGATAAGGATGAAGAAAGCGCCCTTACACAAACTACACAATTGTTCGACTATGGATTTCAGCATTTTTACAACGGGATTCTGGTTTCAAAGGACATACCCCTTCGAACAATAAATGTTCAGGATATCGATGTTAATTTAATAAGTAAAATAGATATATATTACACATATCCCGTAGGACAAAGCTATGTCAAGAATATCTCCTTTACTAAAAATGAGAAGCTGACTCTGCCAATTAAAACGGATACTGTTGCGGGAGTAGTTAAATACACGCTCGAAGATGGAACAGAAATTGATGTGGATCTGTATTCCGACAGAGAAGTTGTCGCACCTGAGGATTATAAAGCCAGAATTAATAAAATACTTGCAGAAAACCGAGATTTGGTAATCATTGTCATAATTCTTCTGGCCATAGAGCTTATACTTGCTTTTTATTACATGATAAAGTTTATAATAAAAATTGCAAAAAAAATGGGACACCCTAAAAAATAAGGTGTCTCATTTTGTATTACAGCACAAGGAGGGATCAGACTGACTTTTGCTTTAGTTCAGGATTCCGTCTTTTATGCCTGTCACTATTCTCAATATAGGTCTTGAGTACCCTCTCCAGGTCAAGTACATCTTTCATTTCGAAGTAACCTGACTTTTTATGAATAAATTTGGCAGCTTTCACTGCGC
>JAEYNI010000148.1 GCA_023412635.1 Bacillota bacterium | reverse complement strand
AATTCTCATGATAAGAGGGTTATATACTTCAGCCTGGAGCATGATTGCAAACAGCAAAAAAATGGATGTTATCACCAATAACATGGCAAATGTTAATACTACAGGCTATAAAAAGGATACTGTAGTCTTTGAAAGCTTTCCCGACTTGTTGACCAAAAGAATAAATGATACAAAAAACTCGTCAAATATTGGTTCAATGGAACTAAGCAGTGATGTTGGAGAAATATATACATACTTTACTCAGGGTCAACTGAATCAGACCAATAACACATTGGATATAGCCATTAGTGACGACAATACTGCAGTAGCAGCAAGTCCTGCGTTTTTTACAATAGGGGTGGCTGATCCGGCCGGTGACGGTGAGATGAAAGAGTATTATACAAAGGATGGTTCCTTTGTATTAGATTCAAATAATCAATTGGCTACAAGAGATGGTAATCTTGTATTGGGGCAGAATGGCCCGATAACTCTTGAACCGGGTGCCTTCTCTGTGGATGACAAAGGAAATATTGTTCAGAACGGTACTATTATAGATACACTTAAAATTACCCAGTTTGTTGACGGTACCAAGCTGAGAAAATTCGGCGATAATTTGTTAGAAAATGCCGGAAGTGAAACCTCCGATTTTACTGGTACAGTTTTGCAGGGCTTCACTGAAGCATCAAATGTAAATGTTATTGACGAAATGGTTGACATGATTACGGTAATGAGGGCATATGAAGCAAATCAAAAGGTACTTCAGTCCCATGATTCTCTGTTGGAAAAGGCAGTGAATGAGGTTGGAGTTGTCATATAATATTTTATTGCCTTAGGAGGATTAAAACTATGATGAGAGCATTGTGGACAGCGGGTTCCGGTATGAAGGCCCAACAGTTCAATGTGGATGTTATTTCAAATAACCTTGCAAATGTAAATACAACGGGCTATAAAAAAGAAAGAGCAGAGTTCAAGGATCTTCTGTATGAAACCATGGGAAGAGCCTATGTACTTGATAATAGTGGGAAACCGGTTAATCTTCAGGTTGGCCACGGAACGGCAGTCAATGCTACAGTAAGAAGTTTTGAATCAGGTAATGTGGATAAAACAGATTCTCCCCTTGATTTTGCAATTGAGGGTGAAGGCTTTTTTACAATATTGTGTTCAGATGAAGAAATAAGATATACCAGAGATGGTTCATTTAAAATAAGCGTTACAGAGGATGGCTTGAGGAAATTGACAACCTCCGACGGATACTCGGTATTAGATGATGCCGAGCAGGAAATAATATTCGATACTGAGGTTGATGTATCCACTCTCACAGTTTCCCCGCAAGGGCTGCTAAGCTATAAAAATGCAGAAGGAGAAACAGTATCTCTGGATCAAACTATAGGTGTGGTACACTTCCCCAACAAGTATGCATTGGAAGCAACGGGAAAAAATCTGTTTGAGAGAAATTCCGCAACTGGTGAACCTGTTCAGGCAAGCGAGGATACAGCAGGAAAGAGTACCATTTCTCAATATTACCTTGAATCCTCAAATGTCTCGGTAGTAGATGAGATGGTAAAACTTATAGTTGCTCAAAGGGCATATGAAATAAGCTCAAAAGCTATCCAGCAATCAGATGATATGCTTCAGATTGCGAATAACCTGAAGAGATAATTAGACTCGGATTGGAAATAGCGTGAAAAATACATTTTGTAAGTCATCGTGCATTTCACGCAATAAAAACCCGCTAAGCGGCTTTTTATTACTAATTGTATACGCGTTATGCGCGTAGATGGGGGATAGTATGGGGATTGACGGTGTAAATTTAGATTCCAGAGGCTCTGTTGACAGTGCGCAAAACTATAAAACCAGCACAGACGATAATGACTTTGAGAAAAGGCTGAAGGCCGCCGTTGAAAACGGTGAAGAGGCACAGCTTAAACAGGTCTGTAAAGAATTTGAAGGTATTTTTCTAAATATGATGTACAAGCAGATGAAGGCTACGGTGCCTAAATCAGATTATCTTAAAAGTGACTACGGTACTGAAATGTATAATACCATGATGGATGAAACTTTGGTAGAAACAATATCGCAAAAAGGAATCGGTCTGGGAGAATACATGTACAAACAGTTATCAAAACAGTATTTAAAAACTGGCAGCTCCGATGATGCTGCCGGAGGAGTTGTGAATGAAAAAAGATAATCATAAAATGATTATAATTTCTGTAGTAATATTAACATTGTCCTTCATTATTTTTTATGTAGGGCAATTTTTATTTTGTAACAAGGAAAACGCTGAGGAGCAGGGAAGCGCGACAGTGACCGACAGTGAAGCACAGCATACGGCGGCGCCATCAGAAGTAAGGCCCTTTCCCATTGAATTCAGGCACTCTTCCGAAAACATAAACGGTTATAAGCAGGAGATTTTCACTGTGGAATTTGACCCCTCTGATGAGCGTATAGAATTTAAGCCCGTTCTTTCCTATGATAATGTGTTCGGTTTTGAAAAAATATCAGAAATTTCTGAAAGAACCGGAGCCTATGCAGCCATAAACGGAGGCTTCTTTTATGAGTATGGAGATCCTGTAGGGATGACTGCCATTGACGGAAAGCTCTATATGGCTGCTACGGGTTATGATCCTGTACTTATTGTCGATGATAAAGGCCCCCGTTTTGAGAAAATCATATCAAACATATATTTTTCATACAATAATGAGAAAATAAATATCAATAAACTAAACCGGACAGGGAAGGACGGAAATATAGTATTATATACAAATGAGTACGGTTCTTCAAACAGGGCGGAAATTAAAAATACCTCCCTGAGGATAGAGAATAATGTTGTTACAGATATTTATGAAAATCAAACTGAGGTCGCACTAAAAGAAGGCAGCCAGCTCATCAGCTTCTATGGCAAGAGAGCCTCACTTCCAAAAGAAATGGGAATAAGTAAGGGAGACTTCTTAAAAATTGAAATCGAACCTGATTTCAGCGAGGGTTATCAGGCCTATAGCTGCGGAAGTATGCTGGTAAGCGGAGGAAAGGCTGTTGTCCCGGATAAGGACAGGTGGGCAGGCACATTGCTGAATCGTGACCCTCGTACAGCCATAGGGATTAAAGGTGACGGCAGACTGGTGTTCATGGTGGTTGACGGAAGGCAGCCTGGGTACAGCGCAGGGCTCACCGGAAAAGAAATGGCAGAACATCTTATTCAGTTGGGTGTCAGTGAGGCTGCCATGCTGGATGGAGGCGCAACCTCGCAGATATTTGTAGAGGGTCGCTTGAAAAACAGACCCTCCGACCGGGGAATGGAGCGTCCGGTTGCTGGGGCCTTCATAGTCAAGCTCAAGGACAATAACTCAAATTAAAATTAATTGAAAATAAATTCACAAAAAAAAGGAATTTGTTTTAGTACTGTAGAATATATTACCTGGTCATATTTAATACAATAATTAATATAAGACAAGCGTATCAGAGACTGATGTTAATTAGTTAATATGATATATCTGAATAAATTATTATCTTACAGGAGTTTGAAATGCTTACAATTGATCAAATAAAAAAAATCCTTCCACACAGATACCCTTTTCTACTGGTAGACAGAGTAGACGAATTGGAACCGGGCAAAAGGGCTGTTGGGGTAAAAAATGTAACTGCAAACGAGCCGTTTTTTCAAGGGCATTTTCCTGACTTCCCCATTATGCCGGGTGTGCTTATTGTAGAGGCTCTGGCACAGACAGCAGGAATAGCAGTTGCGGTACAGGAGGAAAACGAGGGCAAGCTTGGTGTACTTGCAAGTATAGAAGGTATTAAGTTCAAGTATCAGGTCCGTCCGGGAGATGTGTTGAGACTTGAGGCCGAAATACTAATGTCAAAGCTTGGGGTAACCAAAGCGAAGGTAAAAGCCACTGTTGACGGTAAAGTTGCAGCAGAAGGCGAGATAAAATTCGCCATGGTTAAGGCTTGAGTAAAATTGATATGAACAAAAAATAATAAATATTTATAGCACTTCCATACTAAAATATCGCAATGTATTGCACACAAAATTTATAAAATAAACAGTCATGTAGCTGTTTATTTTATAAATTTTTAACCGTGCTTCTACATTGCGATATTTTGTACTCGCGTGCAAAAAGTAATTTCGTTTTAATATCAAATCAATTTTATCTGCGCCTCAGACTTATAGGACAAGAAACAAGTAACAATAAATCAAATTTACTTACTTGTTCGCTCTAATATTTAGGAACATTTCTCCACATCTGACAATGTCTCCTGCGCCCATTGTAAGTATCAGATCGCCGGATTGAGCATTTTTGTCGAGATATTGGGCAATTTCCTGAAAATCACCTATATAGATGGCATTACCGCCTCGCTGGCGGATTTTTTCTGCCAGTATGCTGGAATGAATATCGCCAGGATCCTTTTCTCTGGCAGCATAAATATCTGAGACAATAATATTATCGGCATTTTCAAAGGAGCTCGAAAATTGATCAATGAAGGCCTTAGTTCTTGTATAGGTATGGGGCTGAAATACACACCATATTTTATTGTGATTTGTGTTTGCGGCTGCATTGAGTGTTGCCTTGACCTCAGAAGGATGATGAGCGTAATCATCTATTACCTTGATACCGTCTACCAAACCTTTCAATTCAAACCTTTTATGGCTTCCGCCGAATTTCATCAAGCCTGTTACAATACTTTCCATACTGCAGCCGCAGGTGTAGCTTGAGGCTATTGCAGCAAGAGCATTACTCACATTGTGGGGCCCGGGTACTGAGAGGCCTACTGAAGCAAGTTCTTCACCTTCACGGAATACATCAAAGGAAGCACAGCCAAGGTCATTATATACGATATTTTTGGCAGTCCACATGGCCTCAGGATTATTCAGTCCATAAGTTACTTTGTTGCATTTTTTATCATTAATAACCGACATGGTATTCTCATCATCAGCGCAGGCAATTATATAACCGTTTTCCGGTACCAGAGATATAAATTTTATAAAAGTGTCCTTTATATGCTGCAAATCTCTGAAATAATCCACATGGTCTACTTCGACATTCAGGATAACCGCCATGAACGGATAGAATTTGAGGAAGCTCCCATAATATTCGCAGGCTTCTGTTATAAAGTATTCTGAGTTACCGATTCTGGTATTGCCACCGATACAATCCAGTTCTCCTCCGATATGTGCCGTTGGATCAGTTCCAGCTTCGAGCATAATTGTTGTAATCATGGAGGTGGTAGTGGTTTTTCCATGGGTTCCCGATACCGCTATTCCAAAGGAATGTCTTTTCATAATCAGGCCAAGAAGCTCTGCTCGGTCAATAACGGGAATATTTAGCTCCCTTGACCGGAGCATTTCGGGATTTTCCTCTTTAACGGCCACGGTATAGACCACAAGATCAGGAGAATTAATGTTTTCGGCACTGTGACCGATATATATTTGAGCACCTTTGCCCTCGAGCTTTTGTGTTGCTTTGGAGGATTTTATATCTGAGCCGGATACACTGTAGCCCTGGCTTAGAAGAATCTCAGCAAGACCGCTCATGCTGGAACCGCCTATTCCAATGAAATGAACGTTTTTTGTATTTTCTGAATATAATAGGTTAGAAAAATTCATAAAGAAAAACACTCCTTTGTGATATTACTATATATTATTAATCTAAATATTAGAGAGTTCATTGCTTATAAAAATTATAGCCAAAATAAAATCTCGACCATAAAAATAATACCTTATTTTCTTCCAAATGTAAAAGAATAAAAAATATTCGGACAGCAGGAATATGAATATATGGTAAATTGTATGTTACCATATGTGAAAATATTGTATTTATTATACAATCTGTAATATTTCAAGTAACAATTCCGAATAATAATTTGATTTTCAGTTTTATTATTCAATGTTTTATTGTATAATAATTATTAATGTTTATAATGATGTGGGGAGATAACATGGATAAAATCCAAAGAAATGAAAGACTTGCTGTAATTACAAAAATTTTGTGTGATCATCCGAATAAGGTTTTTACATTGGGGTATTTTTCTGAAATGTTCGGTTCAGCTAAGTCTACTATCAGTGAAGATCTTGACCTTTTACAAAAAACCCTCCAAAAAAATAATATGGGAAATATATGTACTATACCAGGTGCTTCAGGCGGTGTAAAGTATGTGCCGTCAATGAATGAGACAGAGATGCAGAGAACCCTTGAGGAGCTTTCAAAGGAACTGTCAAATCCCGAAAGAGTATTACCTGGCGGCTATCTTTATATGCTTGATATTATATATAATCCCGAATGGGTTAACAAGATTGCCATGATGTTTGCCAGCAGATTTTCACAGCTGGAACTTGATTGTGTTATAACTGTTGAAACCAAAGGTATTCCCCTTGCATTTGCCACTGCCCAGTATCTAGATGTTCCGTTGGTTATTGTACGACATTATAATGAAGCAACAGATGGTGCTTCTGTGAATATAAATTATGTTTCAGCCTCAGCAAGGAAGATACAAACAATGGTGCTTCCTATGAAGTCCCTAAAGAGAAACTCCAAACTTCTATTTATTGACGATTTCATGAAGGGTGGAGGGACTTCAAAAGGGATTATCGAAATGGCCAATCAATTTGACAGTGAAGTAGTAGGAATAGGTGTTTTAATCGAAGCCAACACACCAAACAAGAAACTGGTTGATAATTATTTTTCTCTGGTAACCTTAAACGCTGATCTTCAGGAGAATACAATCATAGATATAAAACCAAACTTATAGAAATCACCAGATATGCTGAATTTACACTTTCATATAAAGCGGCTGTAATCCCAAAATAAGTACGGATTGCAGCCGCATTTTTATACACAGGAATAGACATTATTTGGGAAATATAGAATAAAATACAGTTATTAACAACAAAAAAGTCGAATGCACCTGTAAAATTATCAAAAAAAATGTAAAAATATGCGCAAAAAAGAAGGAATATTTACCAAGATGGCGAATACTAATATTAACTTAAAATATTTCTTGGAGGGTTCGTCATTATGGAAATTACAGACATAAGGATTAGGAAGATTGATGCTGAAGGAAAAATGAAGGCAGTAGTTTCAGTTACCTTTGATAATGAATTTGTGATTCATGATATCAAAATTATTGAAAGCCAGAACGGATTGTTTATAGCAATGCCAAGCAGAAAAACACCGGACGGAGAATTCAGAGATATAGCTCACCCTATTAATGCGACAGCCAGAGAAAAACTCCA
>JAEYNI010000020.1 GCA_023412635.1 Bacillota bacterium | reverse complement strand
TAATACTTGATGGAGACTATGCACCCGGAACAGACATCAAATCGATTATAGATATAGACGATGTTATTATTGAAATCGATAATAAATCACTTACAAACAGACCTGATTTGTGGGGACATTACGGAATAGCCCGCGAAATTGCCGCAATTTACGGCAGAGAGCTGAAACCTATGAAACTTGAGGACCTGTCAGCTGCACAGGAAAAACCGAAGCTTGATATAACAGTAGAGGACACAGAGAAATGCTTCAGATATTCCGGACTTAAGCTTGACGGTGTAAAACAGCTTACAACGCCGATGAACATGAAAGTAAGACTCTTCTACTGCGGAATGAGACCCATTTCTCCGCTGGTTGACCTGACAAACTACCTCATGCTTGAAATGGGTCAGCCCATGCACGCATTTGACAGCAGACAGGTGGAGAGCGGTATAGTTGTCAGATCAACAAAGGAACCGACTCTGTTTAAAACACTTGACGGAACTGAAAGGAAGCTACCTGAAGATGTATTACTGATCTGCAACAAGGAAAAACCCGTAGCTATCGCCGGTATCATGGGCGGTGAAAACTCAGAAGTGCTGGAGGATACAACTTCAATATTATTAGAGTCTGCTAACTTTGAAGGTGCTTCTACAAGAAAGAGCTCCACAAAGATAGGTCTTCGTACCGAAGCAAGCGCACGTTACGAAAAAATGATCGACCCTAATATGACTGTTACTGCTATACAGAGGTTTGTAAAGCTTTTGAAGGATATGCAGCCTGATATTCAGTTTGCATCTGCTTTAACAGATGTATACTGTACGAAACTTGAACCAATTGATATTACTATCACAAAGCCATATATAGACAGATATATTGGAAACACTCTGACACTGGAAAGAATGGTGGATATTCTAAGATCCCTGGAATTCAAGGTGGACGTGGAGGGGGATACCTTTAAAATCAAGGTTCCGACCTTCAGAGCAACAAAGGATGTTACCATGAAGGTTGATATTATAGAAGAAATTACCAGAATATTCGGTTATGATAATATCCAGCCGCAAACTCTGGATGTACCTTTAAAACCGCTTCAATACAATGAGGAAAGGCTTACCGACCACAAAGTTAAAGAGCTGCTTTCGGAAAGATTCGGAGCCAGTGAAGTTAACAGCTATATCTGGTATGACAATAATTTCAATAGCAGGATGGGTATTGAAACCTATGGACAGGTAAAGGTTCTTAATCCACAGGCTCAGGATGCAAATACACTTAGAGACAGTATGGTTCCGGGAATGCTTACGTTTGCCGAAAAGAATGAAAAGGGTTATGATGATTTCTTATTGTTTGAAATAGGAAGTGTTTTTAAGGCAGCATCACCAAAAGACAAATGTGAACAGCATAAGAATTTATGTATTCTGGCTGCCAGCAAAATCAAGAGTGAGGATGAACTGTTCTATGATTTGAAGGGGATAACTACATTTATAGCTAAAACCATAAAAAATACAAACCTTGATTTTGCCGTATGTACGAGTCAGTATAACTGGGTACATCCTATGAAGTCTGTAGATATCAGCTCCAATGGAAATCAAATGGGTTATATCAGTGTGGTACACCCAATGATTAAAAAGAATATTGCAAAGAAATTAAATATTGCAGTACTTGAAATAAACAGAGATGTACTTCAGGCCATAAATTCGGAGGTAATAAAGTACAAGGAGCCTTCAAAATTCCCTGAGGTAACACTGGACTACAGTTTCCTAGTAGACAACAGTATAACTTATGACAGGGTTAAGGAGGATATTGATGGTTTCAAGTCCGAATTGCTTAACAGCTTTAGTTTTGTTACCATTTACACAGGTAAGGGACTTCCTGAGGGTAAGAAGAGTATGACCTTCAGATTTATAATCGGTTCTACCGAGAAAACTCTTTCAAGTGATGATATAAATGCTTTTGCCAATAAGCTTATTGAATATATGGGTACAAAGGGCTATTCATTACGGTAATTAGTAGAATACAAAAAGGTGACTACTGCATTAGCGAATATATTTATTCCAAATGTAGCAGTCACCTTTTATTAACCAGTATGTCCGGCATTTAATATAGCAGAATGGTCTACTGATTGTTTTTTATGTTGTTTTCATAAAATTCAACCATTCTTTTTGTCATCTGGCCGCCGATAGGACCGCCCTCAGAACCATTCTGTTTAGCTGTCAAATCGCCTTTGTAATGGTCATTGTTTTCTTTGGTAAATTGAGTTCTGCCTATTTCTGCAGCACATTCCATCTTAAATTTGTTTAAAGCCGTTCTGCTATCTTCAACAAGTGGTGTCTTTGGTCTTGACATAATAATTCTCCTTTTTTCGTTAATATTAATTAAGGATACTCTTACCTTGAAACCATCATAAACTAATGTTTATTGATTGTTCCTGCTATTATTTTGCTACAATTGAGTATTTTGACACCATGTAATTTTTTCGTATACTGGTTAAGGTTGAAAGAAATTTAAATAATAAGCATGATAAAGTACTTTTACAAATGTAATAAAATTGCATTAGAACTTTAAATTAGTACTTTCATTTGGTATACTATTTAGGATAAATTTTTTCCAAGGTATAAATATCAATATTGAAAAAATAATGGAATTACAATACGGGAGGGCAATTAAATGGAAAAGATAATATTTGACAGCTCAAAGGCTGAAAGCTTTTTGAGCGAATACGAGATTAACTACTTTGAAGGATATGTCAAACAGGCTCATGAAATGCTTCATAACAAAACCGGCCCAGGCAATGACTTTTTAGGCTGGGTAGATCTTCCTATAAATTATGATAAGGAAGAGTTTGCAAGAATTAAAAAGTCAGCTGAAAAAATCAAGGCAGATTCAGATGTACTGATAGTTATAGGAATAGGTGGGTCCTACCTTGGTGCAAGAGCTGCTATAGAAATGCTTTCACACTCCTTCTACAACATGCTTCCAAAGAGCAAGCGCAAAACTCCGGAGATTTATTTTGTAGGAAATAATATAAGTTCAACTTATGTAACCGATTTATTGGAGCTCATTGACGGCAAGGAAGTGTCTGTAAATGTTATTTCCAAATCAGGAACAACAACGGAACCTGCCGTTGCTTTCAGAATTTTTAAGGAATATCTGGAGAATAAATACGGAAAGCAGGAAGCTCAAAAGAGAATTTATGCTACTACGGACAAAGCAAGAGGAGCTCTTAAGAAACTTGCTGACGAAGAAGGTTATGAATCATTTGTTATACCTGATGATGTGGGAGGAAGATTTTCAGTTTTAACTGCAGTTGGTCTTTTGCCAATTGCTGTATGCGGAGCTGATATAGATAAAATAATGCAGGGCGCCGCGGATGCCTGCAAGCTTTACAGCAATGTAGACTTCCAAAATAATGACTGCTATAGATATGCTGCAGCAAGAAATGCTTTGTATAATAAAAACAAAACCATAGAAATAATGGTTAACTATGAACCTTCTCTTCACTTCTTTACCGAGTGGTGGAAGCAGCTTTACGGAGAAAGTGAAGGAAAGGACCAGAAGGGTATTTTCCCAGCAGGTGTTGACTTTACAACTGATTTACACTCAATGGGCCAGTATATTCAGGACGGTCTGAGAAACCTTTTTGAAACGGTAATTCACGTTGGAAAGGCTAAGAAGAACATTACAATCAAGGAAGACAAGGACAATATTGACGGCTTGAACTTCCTGGCAGGCAAGGATATGGACTTTGTTAACAACAAGGCATTTGAAGGAACCTTGCTGGCTCACACAGACGGGGGAGTTCCCAATTTTGTTATTAACGTACCTGAATTAAATGAATACTATTTCGGAAATCTGGTATATTTCTTCGAAAAAGCCTGCGGCATCAGCGGATATCTTTTGGGTGTTAATCCCTTTGATCAACCGGGAGTTGAAGCGTATAAGAAAAATATGTTCGCATTGTTGGGTAAACCGGGTTTTGAGGAACAGAAAAAAGAGCTTGAGTCAAGACTTGGTATATAGCTTGAAAAGCGCGAAACATAAGTTCTGCGCTTACATCTTTATATTTCGCGCTAGAAAAGCCATTACATGTCTTTTCATAACTATGTGTGTATGCACCATGCGCGTGAGTGGGGATTAAAAAGTTAATGAGTTTTAAGCCGATCAAAGAAGAGAATTTCCTTTGATCGGCTTTTTAATATATAGAGCATATATCCGAAATTCACTTTACACCTCAATAACTACCAATAATAAAGTCCATACTATTCACAAGTAATTATAGTAAGTATATAATGGAATCAGTCGTACATTACAGCAGATAAAGGAGGCAAAACTGATAGATAAGAATATAAAAGTTAAACTTACAGATATATCAAACAAAAAGAATTCAGATTTTTTAAGTTTTTCTCTCGCATATTCCGGTAGAAAAATTGAGAACGCTGAAATAAGTTATCAAATTATTTCAACACTTAAGGCAAAAACATTTCTGTACCTTGAGTTGAACAGCTCCTTACTCTCTTTGGAGGTTAATGATAGAGAGAGTTTGGCTGAATTGTTTACCGAAAAGCTTCAGAATCTTGGAATACAATTTATAAGAAAAAAGATAATTGAGAACGAAAAGCGGAGGATTCTGTCATTTTCGTTGGAAGGAAGAAACGTCCATGGTTTCGAAATCTATGCATTAATTCCCCATGAAATATGGTGTGATGAAGCATTTAAGAAAATATTGCCTCAATTTGGAATACGATATTATCTACCAGTGGAAACTTTGATGGACAACCTGCAAGCATTTGTTGATCTTGACGAGGAAGAGAAACTTGAAATTTCCAGAATGGTTATTTTTGATAATGTTAAGTTAACCAGTATGGGAATAAAATCTGTACATATTACAAAAGATGAAATTAACGCACTATTAAAATAGATTAATGAACTACAAATAGAATAAATATCTTAATAATACTTAAAGAGTCTGAATTATGGATAATATTTTACAATTGACTGTATTGGAAAAAACTGATATTGTTAATTTGTACGTCATGGAAAGCCGAAAGCTTGACTCTTTTTGTTAATTGGAGGAAACGGTACGCCATGAATTACCAGGAGGCAATAGAATACATACATGGTACCCTGAAATTCGGAAGTAAGCTGGGTTTGGAAAGAATTACAGGACTTTTGAGACTAATGGGGAATCCACAGAGTAAATTAAAGTTCGTTCATGTAACAGGTACTAACGGTAAAGGGTCTACAGCTTCACTAATAAGTAATATTTTAATTGATTCAGGATATAAAACTGGTGTTTTTACATCACCATATATTCAAAGGTTTACAGAAAGAATCAAGATAGACAATTCTGAGATTAAGCCAGATGAATTAGCTGATATAATTGCTTTTGTGAAAACCAAAATTGAACAACTGTTGGAAATGGGATTAGAACACCCTACAGAATTTGAGATTATTACAGCAACTGCTTTTGAATATTTCTACCGTTGTAAATGCGATCTTGTGGTATTAGAGGTTGGTCTTGGGGGAAGGTTTGATTCAACAAATGTTATTGATTCACCCGAAGCAGCAGTAATTACAACAATAAGTCTTGATCATACTGATAAATTGGGCGAAACTCTTGAGGAGATTGCCTATATAAAGGCCGGCATAATAAAAGAGAACTGTTCTGTTGTTGTTTATCCGCAAAAAAAAGAAGTTATGCAGGTTTTTGAAAATGAATGTCGCATTCGGAATGCAGCAATTCATAAAGTTGATTTTGGAGGCCTGAAATTGAAAGAATTTGGCCTTAAGGGGCAATTGTTCGATTATAAGGATTACAAAAATTTTACGTTAAGACTTCTGGGTGAGCATCAACTTTTTAACGCTGCCGTTGCTATTGATACATGTGAAGTTTTAATTAATAAAGGTTATAAAATTGCTAATACTAATATCAGAAATGGAATATCAAATACTGTCTGGCCCGGGAGACTGGAAATTATTAGCACTGATCCGATGGTGCTTATAGACGGAGCTCATAATTTTGAGGGTGGACAGTCATTGAATGCAGCCCTTGAAAAGTATTTCAGTGACTGGGAAAAAGTGTTTATAGTTGGGTTTCTCGGTGATAAGGACTATGAGCATATAGCTGAATTGCTTGCAGATAAGGCCAAGCTTATTGTTACCGTAACACCGGATAATCCTAGAGCAATTCCATCCGGTGAGCTGGCTGAAAAACTGTTTAAATATTCTAAGAATGTAATCGATGGAATTAACCTGGAAAATGGCTTAAAAACAGCTCTGGATAATACAGGCCCGAACGGCATGGTATGCGCATTTGGTTCACTGTATATGATAGGGAGGATTCGAGAAATATTTAAAAAGCAATAGTATTTTTTTACTTGAAGGGAGCCGATGTTCATGGATTTGAATCAAGAGATAAAAAGTTTCACACCTATAGACATAGAAAAATTTTCTCAAGATAACAATGTACCCGAAAAAATAGTTGATTCCATAAAAGCATATAACAAAGCTATTGAGTATTTACGAACAGGCAGTGAGGATATTGCAATGATTGAATTAAAAAGAGTGGTTGCAATTAACCCTGACTTTTATGAGGCTGTAAATTTGCTCGGGCTTTGTTATGCGTACACAGATCAGCTTGACAAGGCTCAGGAATTATTTGGCAAGGTGGTTCAGAGTGAAGATAATATATTAAAGGCTGCTGATTATTTTAACTATGTAACTGGTGGAGATAGCGGCTCTTCAAAAAAAAATTCCAAATCGCCTAAAGGCAGTACAGTAAAACCAAAGGCCCCCGAGTCAAAAAATCAGACCTTGAAGAAGGAGACACACTCTCCAAAAAAAGAGGCTTACAAGCAGGAAGATGTTCAACCGGAACTAATTCTGTTTAAAACCTTGGGAGATCAGTTTAGAAAGCCTGGCTTTGCACTGGCCTTTAATTTGTTTGGAGTAATTTGTCTTGCTGCAGCCTTGGTGTTCTTTATACTTACAATGAAGGATACAAAGGATATTCCGTTAGACAATGAGCCATCTGCAAATACAACAGTAAATGACAGTCTGGATAAGACCCTTCAGGAAAACAAAGAGTTGAAAACGCAACTGGATGCAGCAAACATGGAGTTAAGGCAATACAAACTATCAAGTGAAATTTCTCAGGTGTCCTCACTTTACAGCCAGGGTAAATATTTGGAGGCCTCCGACAAACTAAAGGCTATCCCGGTGAATGAACTTAATGCTGAACAAAAAGCAAAATATGATACCTTAACAAAAAATGTTAATCTGAAGGCAGCTTCTGCACTTGCAACCATGGGAAATTCTCTTTTTAACAGCAAAAAATATTCAGAAGCCATTGAAAAGCTTGAGAAGGTTTTTGAACTAGGGGATAATTGGACATTCGGTGACAAAGCACTCTATACCCTTGGAAAAAGCTATGTTGAGCAGGGAGATAAACAAAAGGGCGCTGATACCTTTCAAAAACTCATTACACAATATCCCAAATCTCAATATGTTAAATACGCAAAGAGCAGACTCAAAGCCTTACAATAAGTTATTGATTAATAAAAAATCTGACAACTATTCGTTGTCAGATTTTTCTGTATCATCATTATTATTCGGATACTTTCGAACCAGTACAATCTCAACTCTTCTGTTCTTTGCTTTACCCTCATCGGTTGAGTTATCATACTTCGGTGAATATTGACCATAGCCCTGGAAGGAAAACCTTTCAGGATTCATTCCACCGTTTTCGATAAAGAAATTCATAACATTTATGGCTCGCATTGCACTAAGGTCCCAATTTGACCTGAATTGGGGAGTCTTAATGGGAACGTTGTCAGTATGGCCCACAACCTTTATATCATTATCCAAACTTTTTAGCAATTCTGAAATATGAAGCAGCAGCGGATAAACATTATCAATTACGTCAGCTTTACCTGAGTTGAATAAAATTACGTCCTGTATGGAGATTTCCAGACCGTCACCGTTTAAGGTAACATTTACTTTGTCGGAGTATCCGTTACTGCGTATTTCCTCTTCAATATTCTCCTTTATCTGATTCATCTTATCCTCTTCAATTTCTTTCAGAGTTGGAATTTCATCCATTGGAATAACTGAAGTTCCATTTTTCTCAAGTACTCCTGACCCTCCTGAGAAAATGATATTAAATTGTTCACTAAACTTGTCCATTTTCTCATTATCAAGCTTACTCATTGCAAACATAACTATAAAGAGTGCCAGCAGCAAGGTAAGCATATCTGCGTATGGTATCAGCCAGGTTTCATCCTGGTGTTCCTCATGGTGAACTTTTTTCTTAGACATATCTTAGCCCACCTTTCCCGGTTCGCTCTTTTGCTCCAACTTTGCCCTTTCTTTCGGCTCTAGCATACCAGATAGTTTTAGAATAATACTCTTTGGATTTTCGCCTGCCTGTATTGATAATATCCCCTCGAGTATAATCCTCATTGTATTTATCTCTTCATAGGATTTTCTTTTCAACCTGGACGAAAAGGGATGGCATATAACATACCCGAAGAAAATTCCATACAGTGTTGCAACAAAAGCTGCAGCAATCATGTGACCAAGTCTTTCAATGTCGTTAAGATTTCCAAGGGCTCCAATAAGACCAATAACGGCACCTAATACACCCAGGGTAGGAGCTGCACCGCCCGCAGTTGAAAAAATACTTGCTCCAATTCTGTGTCTTTCTTCCATACTGTCTATTTCACTATTCAGAACTTCGGTTATGTACTCTTGTTCAATACCATCAATTACCATACCAAGGCCTTTTTTCATGAACTTGTTGTCAATATTCTGCATGACAGATTCTAGAGAAAGCAAGCCATCCTTTCTGGCAGTTTGCGATAATTCTGCAATTTGTTCAATAATTTCAGTAGGGTTTTCAGCTTTTCTTTCTCTGAATAAAACAGCGGCAACCTTTGGTATTCTTAAAAAGTCCTTCTTAGGAAAGGAATTCATAACCGCTGCTATTGTTCCTACAATAATAATTATAGCCGCAGCCGGATTTGCAAGAACTGATATGTCGGCACCTTTTACAATCATTCCGACAATAACGGACATTAAACCTACAACAACACCAATCAGCAAAAATATATCCATTTAGCACCTCGAAAATTGTATATGTATTTTATATAAATTTGATAACTGCTTAAAGAAGTTACAGCTAAGCAGATAAACGCGTATACATAAGATTTTACCATGGGTATAAAAAGTTTGGAACCACTTTTTAAAAACATTTAAAAAATAATTAAAGTTAAACATCAGGGATGTACAATATACTAATTATTTCATAACTATAATATATATACATTAGAAAGATTTAATTTTTGGGGAATTATGAATAATGAGCATTAATAATAATCCATTGAACCTTGTACTCAGCGGCGGAGGAATAAAGGGTTTAGCTTTTGTGGGGGCTTATGAGGAACTGGAAAGAAGATATAGGAGATTTGGAAATATAGCTGGTGTATCTGCAGGTGCCTTAATTGCTGCATTGATAGGTGCAGGTTATAATTCAAGAGAATTGATAAAAATACTTAAGGAATTTGATTTCAGTATCATAAAAATCCGAAGCGGTGAATACCTGAACAGTACTCTAAGCAGAAGAATCAAAAAGCTGGTGGAGGAAAAGAATACAGTCACTGATAGTGATATAGAAGCTTTACTATACATGCAGGATTATCCTGAGTTGAATAATCTGAACAGATACAAGGATGAGTTCAAGGGGATAAGAGGGAACTTCCTAAGTAATCTCATTGCCTTTAGTCAGGAAAATGCCTTTTTGGATGGGGATATTCTGGAAAGGTGGGTAGGACAGTTGATGGCGAATAAAGGTATATATACCTTCAGTGATTTCAGAGGAGGAGTCGCCGACAAGGTAAATCCTAGAGGCTATAAGGTTAGAATGACCGCTGTTGATGCCAATTCCGGAAAAGTAATAGTTCTACCCGACGATATTGCTTTATATAACATTGACCCGGATAAATTTTCGGTTGCAAGAGCAGTCAGAATGAGTACTTCAGTACCATTTGTTTTCAGACCCTGTGTACTGATGAAAAAAGAAAATAATCACTTAAGACAGCATTATATTATTGACGGAGGGGTACTGGACAACTTTCCGGTATGGCTCATTGATAGTTCTCAACAAAATATTATAGGGCTTAAGCTAGAGGGTAAAGAACCTAAAGAACTGCAGCATGCTGAAAATATGCTAAAAAAATTACTGGCGTCTTCACATGATACTGGTGTTCCAAAAAACTCCTACAATATAGATAATATAGCTCATATTAATACTGGAAGTATATCTTTTTTGGATTTTGATATCAGTCAGGAAAATATGCAATACCTCTATGAACAGGGTAAAATAGCAGTTCAAAAACTTCTAATAAACATTTACAAAAAAAACAAAGGTTTGAGGTAACTAGTATTGCATTTGCATTTTTTTTGCATTTATTATATCATAAGGGTTAATGAAATAAGATAAATTAGAAATTACTTATAGAAAATGAACCACACATGGCCAATTAACCTCCTTTATTCGCCCCATTGCGATAAAGGATATATATTTTCATTACTATTTTGTAGCCACAATGTGGCTCATGGAGGTTAGCTTGAAAGACTTCACTAAGAAGCTCGTCATCCAAACTAACCTATGAATTTATGGCCGCGCGACATATTCAAAGTATCTATAGTACTTGAATGAAGTAATGAGTTTGAGCGAATACTTTGAAAACGCGCATGGCCAATTAACCTCCTTTATTCGCCACATCGCGATAAAGGATATATATTTTCATTACTATTTTGTAGCCACAATGTGGCTCATGGAGGTTAGCTTGAAAGACTTCACTAAAGCTAGTCATCCAAACTAACCTATGAATTTATGGCCGCGCGATAAATTCAAAGTATTTGTAGCACTTGCTTGAAGTGATGAGTTGAGCGAATACTTTGAAAACGCTCATGGCCAATTAACCTCCTTTATTCGCCACATCGCGATAAAGGATATATATTTTCATTACTATTTTGAAGCCACAATGTGGCTCATGGAGGTTAATATGTTATATAGAAGCACTAGAGGGAATTGTTCTAATGTTAGCTCGGCTGAAGCAATAAAGAGAGGGCTTGCAGCTGACGGTGGCTTATTTGTTCCTGAAAAGGTTATTCGTTTTGATAATGATCAAATATTAAAAATGAGTGAAATGACGTATCAGCAGAGAGCTTTAAATATTCTGGAAGGCTATTTGGACGATTATACCTCGAGCGAATTAACCGATTGTGTAAATCAGGCTTATACTGCTCAAAAATTTGAAACAGAGGCTATCGCACCTTTGCATAAACTTTACGATTCTGTAAGTGTACTTGAACTATGGCATGGACCCACAAGTGCTTTCAAAGATATGGCGTTACAAATTCTTCCTCATTTTCTGGTGAAGGCGTTGAAAAAGACAGGGGAAAAGGAAGAAATAGTTATATTGGTTGCTACCTCGGGGGATACCGGCAAAGCGGCTCTTGAAGGTTTTAAGGATGTAGAAGGTACAAAAATCATTGTATTTTTTCCAAGTGAGGGTGTAAGTCAGGTACAAAAAATGCAGATGGTCACTCAAGAGGGAAAAAATGTCTACTCTATAGCTGTAAACGGTAATTTTGATGATGCTCAAAACGGTGTTAAAAGAATTTTCAG
>JAEYNI010000115.1 GCA_023412635.1 Bacillota bacterium | reverse complement strand
AATCTTCTTTGGTCAATCCTCCCAGCCGCTCTTCCTCTATCTCAATATAAACCTTTATATCATTGAGCACCTTTGTAACTGCCTTCTCAATCAAGGCATCGGTCATTTTTGGTACTTTTATGGACTTTTTACCTTTAAAAACATCAGCATCAACTTCTATAGGCCAATCCTTCTGTTCACTTGTCATAAATGCTTTTTTTAGTTTTTCGAAAGTAGTATCAAGCGCTTTATTGTTTGTAAAATAGGATGTATCAGATGCAGCTAAAACAGAAGAAGTGTTGAATAGTAATACAAAAATCAGTAAAAATGCACTAATTTTCTTCATAAATTCCTCCTTAAAAATCATAATAGCATCTTTTCTATAACTTATCTAAATTGTAAATTAAAGGATGAAATTAGTCAAATTATCTGCTTATAGTAAATATATTCCAAAAGAGAAGACATGATTTTTATATGTCTTCTCTCTCTTTTTTACCTAAAACTACAGACAAATCCGTATATCAAATATTATACTACTCTTCGGATGGTTGTTTACAACCTTCTATCAATTCATCTTTAATTGTATTAAGAAGATTCTCCATAGCACTTCGATGAACTGAAGGCTTATAATAACCAACTGCAAGCGTTATTAAACCATTATACGTAGTTGCAATAAGGAGAGTTCCGGGTGCACGTAAAACTGGCGGGAGAATATATGCGTCAGTAACAGTGTGTTCGCCAAATTTTATTGGTGATTTAGATACAAAGCCAAGGTTTGCAAATACTACACTACCCTTGTCAGTAAAATCAAAAAAAGGATTATACGAAGCCATATCAGCAAGTAATGATAAGGCTTTAAAATCGTTGATGTATTGGTAGAAATTTAAACTTTCAACATATTCTGCCCATACAGCATCTTCTAATCCCATGTGACCGTCTTTTAGTTTTTTTGTCTCAGACATTACCCTGGATAAGGTTTCTGGAAAAGATTCATGCTTTTTCCTTGCTATCGTTGTTATATGTCCGCCCGAAAAATTTCTTATTGCCTCAGTTTTTTGATCTGGAAGATAGCGACGCAAGTCATGTGTTATAGGGATATCTACTGGTACGCCATATGAAGGTTTGGATATTTTAAACATAGCCCTATATACAGCAGTAAGAATCAAATCATTAATTGTTGCCCCCCTCGCTTTTGAATAGCTTTTCATTTCAACAAGCTGACAGTCTGGAAGCTTGCAGACAACAAATCGGGTAGCACCGATCTGGTTGTTTCTCCATGGAAAATTCCACAATTGATGTGCCGTTTTTTGTTTATAATACGAAATTGCCTGTGAAGGATCTATATCTAATGCCTTATACAGTCTAATCCGGTCATTTTTATCTGGTATACGTTGTATTGGAATATAATCGATGCTTTCTATATCGACTTGAGAGTAAATATCCGCAAGAAGTAAAAAGTATTCCTTCGCACCAGTGCCGTCACAGCAAACATGGCTGACTTTCACACACAATATATCACTGAGTCCAGATCGAATTAGTTTTACCTTAGCCATAGGTCCTTTATCCAGATCCAAAGGGATATCTAGAAACTTTTTAACAGCTGCATCCGGATTATCAGTTTCCTCAAATGTACAATATTCAACGGAGTCAATTTCCTTTATACGTTTCCAATAAGGACGAGTGCTTTCAATAAAACGGCACCCGAAAACAGGCTCAACATCAAATGATAATCTTACTGCTTTTAATAGTTTATCGAAATCCAGCCTGCCATCGAGCTTCATTACCACTTGAGTCTGGAAATTTGCAATTCTGTAACGAGCAACATAGTTATATATATCCTGCCCATCAGCTGGTATACAATCTAAATCATTTTTTGTTTCTTTAATCTTCGCCTTATTTATGCCAATAACTTTTGAAAATTCATTCATAACATTTTCAGGCCAAGGATATAATGGAATCTTTACTTTCATGTTAAGCCACTCCCATCAATTAGATTTAAATATTTTAACTCACCTATCATTATGAAGTTTACATAGTTAATAAATGATTTATATTATGTAAATATATATTCGTATGTTACATGTGGAAAACTATTCCAATATTGAAAAGGGACTTCCTTTAAGGTGTAGTATTCAGCTTTGTTTTGTATAGAAATAATTCAGACAGGTTATAGGTAATAGATCCCGAATTTGATTACACATTTTGTATTATGTAAACATATTATATCTATATGTTGTGATGAATTTTATAAACAGATATTAGAGTTGATTTTTCAGTAATAATCCAGATAGTATTTTTCCAGATTTTTAAAAAAAGATGAATAATGTGAGTTTTGGAGGCGAACATATGCAGAGTTGTAATCCGACATATGAGTGTATGTCCAGAAATGAAAATGAGAATTTTTCAAAAGAAACAATTGGAAGCATCATTGACGAATGTGTATCAAATACGGGACCACTGAAGCCATAGTCTACAGGGACAAAGATGTTCGGTATTCTTACAGTGATTTCAAGAAAATGTATGACAGTATAGCGAAGGGGTTACTGAAACTGGGGATAAAGAAAGGAGACCATGTGTCAATTTGGTCATTGAACAGTCCAGAATGGATTGCGCTTCAAATTGCAACTGCCAAAATCGGGGCAGTTCTTGTATGTATTAACACAGATTACAGTAAGCACGAACTTGAATTTGTTTTGAAACATTCTAATTCAAAAGCTCTCTTTTTCTCAAAAGGATATATTGGTAACAATTATGCTGATTCCGTGTATTCTATATGCCCAGAACTCAAATATTGTTCCCCTGGAAAGTTATCAAGCAACGCCCTTACTGATTTGAAGAGTGTTATAAGTTTAGATGATGAAGATAAAAACTTGATGTCTCTTGAAAATCATATAGAAATGGGTAAAGATGTGTCCGATGAAGAATTACTTGAAAGAAGCAAGTCATTAGAATGTTATAATACAATAAATATTCAATACACTTCAGGTACTACAGGAAATCCTAAAGCTGTAATGTCCACGCATTACAATATCATTAATAATGCTATCATTTCAGGGAAAAACCTTGGTTATTCTGAGAGAGACAGATTACTTTTATGTCTCCCCCTCTTTCATGTAATGGGATGTGTTTTAAGTGCTATTCAATGTTTGTTATATGGGGCAACAATAGTGATTGTGGACAAATTTCAAACAACAAAAGTTCTTGAATATTTAGACAAAGAAAAATGTACGGGATTAAATGGAGTCCCTACTATGTTTAAATTTCTTCTTTCTCATCCCAACTTTGACAACTTCGATTTATCTAATCTTCGAAAAGGTATGATTGCTGGCTCTTATTGCTATACTGACCTCATGAACGAAATAATGGATAAAATGAACATGAAAGAACTCTGTATCGTTTATGGACTAACAGAAGCTTTGGGGATAACACAAACTCTCATTTCTGACCCTTTTGATATGAGAATAAACACTGTAGGACGTGGTATGTTCGGAACAGAAATAAAGATAATCAATCCTGCTACTGCAAAAGAAGTACCTAATGGTGTTGAAGGAGAGCTTATCACTAAAACAGAATATATCATGAAGGGATACTACAAAAACCAAGAGGCTACACATAAGATTATAGACAAGGACGGATGGCTGCACACTGGAGATTTAGCTATTAAAGATGAGGCCGGCTATTGTAAAATTATCGGCAGAATAAAAGATATAATCATCAGAGGTGGTGAAAATATATCCCCTTCAGAAATCGAAGAGTTATTAGTAAATCATGTATCTATAAAAGAAGCCGCAGTCATTGGCGTTCCTGACAAAAACCTTGGAGAGGAGATATGCGCTTTTCTAATTCTTGAAGATAATCATACTTTATCCAGGGAGGAGGTTGTATCATTTATTCAAGATAGTCTTGCGAAGTTTAAAATTCCTAAATATATCGAATTTGTAAAGGAATTTCCCACTACGGCAAGCGGAAAGATTAAAAAATTCATGTTAAAAGATTATGCCATTGAAAAATACAGTCTGAAATAGGATTAACTTTATATCAAGGCTCATAAACAAGGGGCTTTTCTCAAAAATGGTGTTTTAAAGGTTCTATACTAAACGTTGGGGTAGAATAAAAAATTAAATGAGGCATAATGCTTCGAATTCTTGTAAACTGAAGTTACCACACTACATTTTCAAGAAGGAGAAAGTTTATGCCTCATACAGATTATATATCAAAACTGCTAGATAGAGAAGGTACTGCGGAGGGATTTACTGATAAGTTCACGAATACTATTTAACTAACCATCCATAGTCTTGTCTGCAATCGGCTATATAATCTACATACACTTTGTCATCTATAATTTGAAATATAATAAGATACTTTTCTTCAAAGATTAATTTACGGTATTTATTTTTTGGAATATAATCATTATTTAGAAATTGACACCTTTGGGGCATTGTTTCAAGAGAATTGACAGCAAAAACAAAACTGTCTGTTAATCGTAACGCCGCTGTTTCACTAGTTTGCGCCAAGAACGAAACATGTGAAACAAGCATTCCCGTCGCTTTTTTTGAAACAATAACAGAATATTTTTTACTTTTGGATTCCACGTTTTGCCCCCTCAATTGCTTTCTGCATCATATCAGCAACTTCATTCACGGAATATCCGGTCTCTCCACTTAAACGACCTTCTTCTACAGTAAGCAAATCCTCACGAAGCTTCAGCATTTTCTCTCTATGGCTAAATGTAGCAATATCCATAACTACCAAATCACCTTCACCATTTTTGGTAAGGTATACGGGTTCTCCGGTTTTCTTACAAAGTTCAGAAATTTCATTGTAATTTTGCCGAATAGCAGCAGATGGCTTAATATTCATATAATCAACTCCTTATAGTAATATTCTAACTATATTATATCTCTTTAATGCTATTTAATCAATTTTATAAATTTTAATTTATGTACTTCAATAACCTCCTTTTAAACTGTTCATAGTTCAGTCTATCTCCATAAGACTTTATTACTTCATGGGCTCAGGTTAAAAGTATGCAGAACAAAGGTGGCAAAGCCACTTTTGTTTGCGCATGTGCCTTTTCCTTCTACTGAATATTTTCTTCGGATTAATGTATTAAGGAAATTCTGGCACGCACATAAATTAATAGTTTTTTATTGTCTAGGAAAACTTTTACATATGTCTTATACGCCTTTGTCCGTGAGCGTTCCAATACTCATTTTTGCATAAAAAAATTTATACTTTCCTAGACAATAAAAAATGGTGTGAACTCATGGTCTTTTACACACCATTTTACACACCACTTTTCATATTTAATATTTTTTAATACTTTTTAAGTATATCAAGGATTGTATCTCCTTGGTATTGCTTGGAAAAGAACATTCCATAAATTTCTTAATCCCTACTTCATGTCTTGCTTCATCTTAAAACCTAAAACCTTTTCCTACATGTAAATTATCCTAATTCCTTACTTTATAGGAACAAGGGTGATTTTACCAGCATTCTTTGCCTTAGTAGCATCTGTCAGAACTACGTTACTATTACCGCTGCCACTGATTACCAAATTCTTATTACTCAATGGATGAATGGTACAAATATTAGTTTTTGGGTCTATATTTATTACCCAACCGTCAACACTGGAGCTATCTTCTTGAATAAGCTTTGCCGGTACCTTGTCTCCGCTTCTTGGT
>JAEYNI010000067.1 GCA_023412635.1 Bacillota bacterium | reverse complement strand
ACATGGAAACCTAATGTAAGAAAAATAAAGATAATTGATAATGGCACACCAAAATCAATTAACATATGCACAAGGTGTCTTCGTTCAAACAAAGTTACCAGAGCTATCTAATTTGATTACGTTAATTTTTAAAAATAAAAAAGCGTCCTAACGCTTTTTTATTTTTATCTTTATTTTTTCTTTATATATCTCAAATTTTGCAGCTTAAAGCCTCATCTATACAGACTGGAAAAGCTCTTATTTTTCATCAGTAATTAATCAGCCGATTCTAAACACCTTTTTCAATATGCTTCCGAAAAATTTTGGCATTTTAACAACTACTATCTTCATTATTACACTCCCCCCACAATGGCTCCTTACTATTTATCATATTCCCCGAATTTAAATTTCGTGTATAATATTAGAAAATCTTTTTCACAAAACTGTCTAATTTCAATACAAGCTGAATAAATATATAGTACAAGTATATTTTCAAATTCGCTTGTGTACGCGCCTATAGGCTAAGATGGGGGATTCGTATGAACGTCATAATTATCTCAAACTATAAAAGAAAGTTAGTTATTTTGATTGCTATAATTATATTATGGATACTATTTTTAATTGGAGCAGAACTACTATATGATAATACTATACAGTACACTATAAGTATTAATAGTAGTATATCTCTGTCCTACCCCTCGAAAATGAGCATCAAAAATATTTATTCAAAATACAGTGACTCTTCACCATACATTCAGGCGAGTAACAATAATTATAAAAACTTTGTTGAATTCAAGTCTGTTGAGGAGGGTTTTGTGTTTAGCTATCCTTCCTTATTTAAGCTTAATGAACAGAGTTTTCCGGGTAGTGAGATATTATATCACATAGATTTTCAGAACACAGATGACAAGAAATTCTACGGTTTTGTTCAAGTCTGGCACATGCCCCAGTCCCTGGAAAGCTTTCTCGAGTCTTCCAAGGAAGCTGCTATGAATGAATTTATTGATTTCGTCTCTAAAAAGATTAAAGTAAACGGCCTGAATGGCTACTTTTGGGAATATACTACCGAAAGTACAAATGAAAAATACAAAAACCTGGAGGTGTTCCTGACTAAAGGCTCCAAGTTTTATCGAATCAGCTACTATATTCCAGAAAAAAATTATGATAAAAATGACTACAATATGTTTTGGAAAATGGTTGATTCCTTTAAGGTAAAGTAATCAGCCTTCTGTTTTGTCAGCTGTGGTAGCGATTTTAACACAGTTTCTTCCACTCTCTTTAGCTTTGTACAAGGCATTATCCGCATCTTTTATCAGTTCCATATGATTTGCTGAAATATCCGGGAAGCAGGAAATACCGAAGCTGGCTGTAACTGAAGCAGAAATAAGATTATCTCTTATTATGTTATTTGCTATTTTAATGCGTAAATCCTCAATCTTTTCATAAGCCTCAGAGGCAGTGGTTCTTGGAAGAATTATGACAAACTCCTCTCCGCCAAATCTGGCTATGGTATCTGTAGATCTGAGATTGCTCTTAACAGTTTGAGCTACACTTTTTAGAACCACATCTCCAAAAAGATGACCAAATGTATCGTTAAACTTTTTAAATTTGTCGATGTCAAGGATAACAAGTGTCAAATCATATCCAAGAGTTTTAGCCGCATTATATTCATCAACGAATTTCTGATGGAAGTATACCCTGTTAAACACTCCTGTAAGTCCGTCTATTGTAGCCATTTCCTGCAGATTAGCGTAAAGTTCAGCATTTTCAATGGCCATACTTATCTGCTTTCCAATCGTGACTAAAAGTCTCAGGTTGTTTTCATCAAAGGTATTAGTGTTCTTGTGTTCAATCAGAGTAACACCAAATTTTCTGGATTTGGAGCTTAAAGGTAAACATATGAAAGAACCGATTTCACGGGTTTTAATAAAATCAAAGTTATTGGGAATAACAGAATTCTCCATGACCGGTTTTTCATTTTCCAAAATATCAAGTAAAAATCTGCAATTTATATTATCATTTAAAACAGCTAAATCTTCCTTCTTTTGAATATTCGTAAATTGTACCTTAAGCCGGTTCTTCTTATGGTCAAGTAAAACTATTGTTGAGTAATTAACTCCCATAACTCCAATTATTACATCATTAACAAAATTCAAAAGATCATTTATATCCAGAATTGAACCAATAGCTTCACTTATCTGCTGAAGTGTATAGAATTCGGCAATACTTGAAGTTAACCGACGATTTGTTTCTTCAAGCTTTTGATTTGTTACCATTAACTTGTCGTATTGACTCTTAGCTTCGTTCTGAGCCACCTCAAGTTGTTCGTACTTTTCTCCAAGTTCAATAACCAGCCTGGCATTCTCCATTTCACGTGTGA
Organism: Bacillota bacterium; assembly: GCA_023412635.1. Classification (GTDB taxonomy): domain Bacteria; phylum Bacillota; class Clostridia; order Acetivibrionales; family DSM-1351; genus Ruminiclostridium. The sequence goes on along the minus strand of JAEYNI010000067.1, from coordinate 11,347 downwards.
CGTTGTTGGTGTATACAGAAGAACTCATTTTTATTATTGCAAAAAGTATAAAATATGCAAAGAGCATCAAAAACAAATCATATATCAGCAGGCGGAAGGAAGGAGTGTTGTCTATCAGTATGAAATCTACAAACAGGTATCCGAACTTAATAACCGCGCTAAAGGATAATAGCATGTATCCTGCCTTTTCACCTTTATGTAAACTTAGGAAAATCAACGGAATCAATAAAATGGCAGAATCTATGCCTCCATACTTGTTCAATGTTAATACCGACAGAATACCTACTTCACAATATCTGAAAATAAAAAATACTTTGTCTGTGTATCTGGACAAACTATTAGTAGTTGTTGTTTTAATCACATTAAGCATAAATAAAATAATAATTGATACATTCAACATTAGTCCCTGTTTAATCAATATCTTCGACTCAATGTTAAAAGCATCCCTGATAGCATAACCGGCTATCAGCAATACAATAAATACCCAACAAAGGTTAATTAAAACCCTTTCATATTTTTGTATTTTACTCATAGTTCCTCCACATCCAGCAATATATTTTTAAGTTCTGAACTTTTCCCAATATATCTCTATCTCATCGCCAGATACTATGTTGTCTGTAAAATTTGCTACTCTGCCGTTTAGTTTTAATACTATGTTTCCTTTAGGTGAAGTTAAATCAAAATCTATATAACTAAACACATCGACAAAAATGTATTGTTTGTTATCATCCAGTTTGATTTTGTCACCGTTTACAGTTATTACAAACCCCTTGTCTCCAATATGGCCTACTGCACCAGCTTCATTTAAAACTGAGTCGCTTGAAGGCTGTAAACATGCTTGAGCAATGTTATCTGTCTGACTATCTTGATTCCTTTCTTTCTCCCAGACAGTTATCCTATCATTTTCTTCAAGCACATACTCCCTATCCTTAGGCTCACCATTCACCAACAAAAGCCCGTCATCCAATTTCAAGTTGAATTCAGCAGCAAGTTGACCAAGCTTAATTATTTCATTAAGAGTTATATCATCCCCATCATTAATTTCCGCTTCAGAATTCCTTACTTCACCATTAACAATTACCTTTGGAACCAGCTTCAAAACATCGCCATTTAGGCTTATTGTAAGTCCAATTGGGTTAACGGCATAGTCACTTATTCTCTTAACTGCACTCTTTCCATTGATTGCCGGTTTTACAACGATATTATCTCCGACAGATATGATCGAATCAAGGCTGGCAGGTGAATTATTGACGGTTATTTCTGCAGCAATACCATGTTCTCCTTTAACAAACATCGGATTCCCGTTAATACTAAATTTTAATGATTTACCTGTTCTTCCGATCAGCTTGTCCGGATTAAAACCAATCAATATTAAAGCATCTGCAACTGTAAGCTTTTTAGAGTTTAACAGCTGAATCTTTTCTCCATTAACTGTTACAGTTAAGAAGTCCTGTCCCTTTTTTGAATGAGCCATCATAGCTATTCCAAAAGGAGTAATTGATTCTGGCCCTGACAACTTTTTCAGCTTGGTTTTAATATTGTGAATGACGTCTCTTCCTCGCACTGCAACTCTATCGGAATTGATACCCAATCTGTTTGCTATCTTTTCTGTAAGCCCAGGAATCTGACTTCCTCCGCCTATTAAAAATACAGCATTTGGAGCCTTTTGATTATAATCCAGAATTTTTTCAGCAATACTGTTTGCCAGTAATTCAATAGCAGGCTCTAAAACTTCCAGAGCTTGTGTTCTATTAATTTGGTGTTTCTTTCCTAAAATATCGGAATATTTTATTACTTCTGATTTTGAGGATATAGATATTTTTATTCTTTCAGCAGTGTTGAAATCAACAAGGTATTCCTGTGCAATTCTTTCTGTTATCTCATCTCCGGCTGTCGGCACCATTCCATAAGCAACTACAGACCCGTCCTTGGTTATGGCAATATCGGAAGTTCCCGCGCCTATATCTACCAAAACTAAGTTTAGCAGTCTGAGGTCCTTTGGTATTGTTACACTTATAGCAGCTATCGGCTCAAGAGTAAGACCTGACACCTGCAAGCCTACTCTGTTCATAACTGTATACAGACTGTCAACTACAACGTGCGGTAAAAAGGTAGCCAAGACCTCAACGCCTATTTTTTTGCCTTTATGCCCTAACAGAGAAGATATAACATATCCGTTTAGAAAGTAATTTACAACACTATAGCCTACACAATAAAACGGAACCTTCTCCTCATTTGAGAGCTCATTGTCCAACTGTATCTGAGCGTTCTGGATGGCGTCAACCTCCATACTGCCGACTATATCTGCTGTTATTTCCCTTCCCTGCTCAATTTCATATTCAAGCTTTGTTTGACTGGTCCTTAATACTCTTCCGGCCGCAGCAATGGCAACTTTTGTCAATGGCAGCCCAAGTACAGCCTCTAGCCTGTTTTTTACCTCCCTGACAACCTCGGCAACTTTATTTATGTCATGAATCTGTCCATCAAGCATTGCACGGCTTTTATGCTCATAAACTTCTGCTGCGATTACTTTAAAAATTTCCCTTTCGTAGTACCCGACAATTCCTACTACAGTCCTTGTCCCTATGTCCAGTGCAAATATAAGTTCTTCCGGGTTATAGTTATCTTTTTTTTCTTCCTGCTTTGCTGTCTTTGGTTTACTAGGCATTTACCATCCCCACTTTAATAGTAGATTTAACCCTTAATTTTTTTATAGCGATCACATAAGCTGTTTATTTTACAATTCTCACAGTCAGGTTTTCTAGCGTTACAAACTTCTCTCCCATGAAAAACAAGTCTGTGGCAAAAATCAGCCCATCTTTCCTTTGGTACAATTTTTTGCAAATCATATTCTATCTTTTCAGGATCTTCATTTTTTGTTAGCCCTAAATGGTTTGAAAGCCTTTTAGCATGTGTATCGACCACTACTCCCTGAACACCATATATCTCGTAAAGTACGAGATTTGCAGTTTTTCTTCCCACACCAGGCAGTTGCAGCAACTCGACCATATTGTCAGGGATTTTGCCGTCATACTTTTCAACGAGTTGCTTACAGCAGGCTATAATGTTCTTTGCTTTGTTTCTGTAGAAACCGGTTGATCTAATATCCTGTTCCAGTTCAGAAAGATCCGCATTTGCAAAATCCTTAGCGGTCTGATACTTCTTATATAAATCCTTTGCAACCATGTTAACTCGTGCATCTGTACACTGTGCAGCCAGCTGAGTCGAGATCAACAGCTGTAACGGATTATCATATTCAAGTGAGCACTCTGCATTTGGATAGAGTTCATCTAACACTCTCAATATTTCAACGACCCTTTGTTTTTTATTCATGTGGTACTCTCACTTTCGCCCGGTCAATAGCGAGCTGATACAGTTCAAGATAAGCCCTGCTTGGTTTTTTCCATGAAAATTCACTTTCAAGAGCCCGATTAACCAGTTCTCTCCAAACAGCAGGTTTATTCTTATAGACGTTAACTGCTCTTTGCAGTGTTTTCCTGAAAGCAGTAACATTAAACTCTTCAAAAGAAAAGCCATTACCCTCTTTATTATCTGTATCATAATCTATAATTGTCTCAGCAAGACCTCCGGTGGCTCTGACAACAGGTATAGTACCATACCTCAAACTTATTATCTGCCCAAGGCCGCAAGGCTCAAATCTGGATGGCATCAGAAACATATCACAGGCTGAGTAAATTCTTTTAGCCAGGTCGGTGTTGAACTCAAAAACTGCTGATACATTATTAGGATACTTCTTTTGTAAACGGGCAAATAATTTATGATAATAGTCATCACCCAAGCCAAGAACAGCCAGCTGTGCATCTTCCTTCTCAATAAACTCCTCTATACAACCTGTTAACAATTCCAATCCCTTCTGTCCCGTCAGCCTGGTTACTACTCCCATTAATGGTGCTGTACTTTCCTTGAGAGACAATTCCTTCTGTATAGCTTTTTTATTTTCTCTTTTCAGTTCAGCACTATCTTTATTGTAGTTAACATACAGGCACTTATCCTGTTCAGGATTGAATTCTTCATAGGATATACCGTTTACTATTCCAAATAGGTCCTTTTGTCTTTTAACCAATACGCCTTCCATTCTTTCTCCATAAGCAGAGGTTAATATTTCCTCGGCATACTGTTTACTGACAGTATTGATTATATCAGCATAAACAAGTCCGCATTTCATAAAGCTGAACATACCATAAAATTCGGCTTTGTCAGGGATAAAATATTCAGTCTCCAGATTTAAAAATTCATTTACTTCAGCTCCGAAATTTCCCTGGTATTCAAGATTATGAATGGTATATATTGTGGCAATATTACTATATAATTCCTGTTTACTGTACTTTTCCTTCAATAGCAGGCAAATTGGGCCGGTATGCCAATCATTACAATGAATAATGTCAGGTATAAAATCAACATACTTAAGCATTTCCAGTGAAGCCTTACACATCAATATAAACCGCTGAGCATCATCATTGTAACAGTAGATGCCTTCTCTGTTAAAATAATGATGATTCTCTATGAAATAAACAGGTATGGATTCTTGTTCAAAACTTGCGATACTTCCTTTCTTAATTATGCAGGTTTCTTTCTTGTTTCCCATCTCCACAGGGAAATCACAAATGTAATCCATTTCATAATTAATAAAACCATATCGTGGCATTACAATCCTTACATCATGTCCGAGCAGTGCTAATTCTTTCGGTAATGAGCCTGCCACATCAGCCAAACCACCGGTTTTGGCAAAGGGGTCAACCTCTGCTGAAACAAAAAGGACTTTAAGTTTTTTATGTTTAAGATTCACGCAGTTACCTCCCAGCTGTCCCTAAACTAATTCTCTAATCATCTCAATAAATACGTCGGAAATTTCGGGGTCAAACTGAATCCCCTTACAGCGTTCAATTTCATTGATTGCCAGCTCCATTGTCATACCTTTCCTATAGGTTCTGTCACTAGTCATAGCATCAAAAGCATCAGCTATGCATAGTATTCTTCCCAATAAACTGATTTCCTCACCCTTAAGTCCATATGGGTAACCACTGCCGTTATATTTCTCATGATGCTCAAGAATTGCTCTTAACCCCTCGCCTAAAAATTCTACATTTTTCAGTATATTATAGGATATCTGAGGATGTTTCTTAATTTCTTCATATTCTTGGTCTGTCAGCTTATCGGTTTTATTTAAAATTGATGCTGAAATACCTATTTTACCAATATCATGAAGTATTGCAGCATATCTTAAGTCCTCAATAATATCTTCTTCAAGATTCATGTGTGCTGCAATTTCGCATGATATTTCCATAACTCTCTGGCAATGACCGCTTGTATAAGAATCCTTCGCCTCTATGGCATTAACAAGGGACATTACAGTTTGTATGTAACCTGTATTTAAACTTTCAGAGTATTTTAGCAGTTCTTCATTCTTAAAACGAAGTTCTTCCTTGGCAATGTTAAGATTATTTATATTATCGTTGAGATCATCGTTTACAGCAGCTGTTTCTTCATACAAAGCCTCAATTTCCTGTTTCTGTGCATATACATCGTTAAAGAGCTGAGATTTGTCCATGGCAACAGCCGCGTAATTTGCAATACTCATCAGAAAGGAAAGGTTTGCCTTCTTAAATGAATTTATTACAGGTGTTTCAATAAAAATAACACCCAGCTGTTCGTTGGAAATGCTTAGTGGAATTGCGAGTTTATCCCCGCGGATACCCCTTTTTTTAATGAAAATATTCGAATTAACTACAATTGAATTTGTTGCAAAACATTTAGTAACAACAGAATCAGTATCAAAGGATTTACCGACTTCGTCAAAACTAACTCCTAATTCGTACTTACAATAAACCTGAGGGGAATCTAAATCTTTAAAACAAATCAAACACCTGTCACAGCCGGTAAATTTTCTATATACATCAAAAACATACTCTACAATATTATCCATATCTACAGTTGAGTTGAACTTTTCAGAAGTAACCCTAAGAACCTCTAACTCATTTTGCTTTTCAACCAACAATTTGAATGTCTTTAGTGCATTCCTTTCTCTGCCTGGATACGAAAAACGTCCGTGTATATTATATATCTCTGTATACTTATTTATAACTTTCTTTGCTTTTGAATTTCTTTTGATAATCAAACTAATAAATTCGATAGTGTTCAGTAATAGAATTACCACACTCAAAGAGAAGCTAATATAAAGTAAATTCTTAGCCTCTGTATTCACACCATAGAGAAACAAGGGTATAGCTATTATTCCTGCCAAAAACTTGGCAATATGGGAATAATACTTAAAAAAATTCATGTATTCCTCCAGCCGTTTATTATAAACATAGTAAATTTTTACTACATTCTAATTTTAAGGTTTTTTAACAGTATTAGCAACATAAATAGTTATTTTTCTTCAATTTAATATGTTTAGTTTTCTAAAAAGAAAAGATACTGCTGATTTCAACAGTATCTTCATATATAAAGCAATTCACTAAGCAACTATTTAGTTTCACCAAGCTTAACCTGAACTGTTTTGGTCTTTCCTTCCCTATAAATTTCTATTGAAACAGTATCTCCGGCTTTATGCTTGTTTTTCTCATCCTCCAAATCAGCATATGATTTGACATCCTTGCCGTCGAACTTGGTTATAACATCACCGGCCTGGATACCTGCTTTTTCAGCAGCTCCGAGTATTTCAACACTTGCTACGTATACTCCCATTGGCATGTTATTTTCTTTAGCTACATCCTCAGTATATCTTGAATCAACAGATATTCCAAGATAAGGCTTTGATATATATGTGTTTTTTATGAGTTCATCTGCAATTTTCTTTGCATCATTAACTGGAATTGCAAAGCCCAATCCCTCAAAACCTGTAGCTACCATTTTTACTGTGTTTACGCCTATAAGCTGACCTTTAAGGTTGACTAAAGCACCGCCACTGTTGCCAGGATTGATTGCAGCATCTGTCTGAACAAGTTTAATTTTTCTACCGGCGTCAAGCTGAACTGTTCTGTTTAAGCCACTGATTACACCCTGAGTTACAGAACCCATATACTCAAGGCCACCAGGATTACCTATAGCAATTGCAGGTTCTCCAATTTTAAGGTTATCAGAGTTTCCAAATTCAATAACATTTAGATTTTGCTCATTGATTTTTAGAACCGCAAGATCTGTTTTAGAATCATACCCCTTAACCTCGGCCACATACGGTTTATCTATCTTGTTGGGAAGATATACTTCTATCTTTGCTCCAGCCTGAACATTTCTGGTTTTATCGTTCACCGCACTTTCTATTACGTGATGATTAGTCAGAATATATCCGTCAGTACTGATAATTATACCTGAGCCTTCTCCACCAGCTTGTTGAACTCCAAACAAATCATTTGTATTCTTATAAGCTGTTCTGATACCAACAACAGATGGTCCAACTTTTTCAGCAACACTTGTAACAGCAGATTCTGCCGTTTGTACTATTTCCACTCTTTTAAGTTCACCGACTTGAGATTGTGAATTTTGGGAACCACTTTGTCCATTAACTCCGAAAAATCTTTTTAAATCAGGCTGTACTAACGGCGCTACACCAAGAAGCATAACTGTCAGTATGGCTCCACCTATTATTGAGCTGATAACAGAAACTAGGATATATTTCCAAGCATCAGATTTTTTCTGGGTTTTTTTGTAGCTTTCCCTGTAATAATTATTATAAGGCTGGGCATTATTATTTTGAGAATTTGCATTAGTACCCTGGAAGTTATTCATCTGCCAAACTCTCTTAGTTTCATCGAATCTGTCTTTATTCTCATAAGGAGAGTCCACAAAATTAAGGTTCTGATTGGTTTGAAACTGATTATCATTGGTGTTATCCATTTGGGGGGAACTGGTAGTTTGCGCAGTGTTTTCTATCTGTTCCGAATAGACTGTAGGGTCGGTATCAGTTTTATCGTCAGCTGATACATTCTCATATGAATTTTCTTCATTATTTTTTGAATTCTCAGTTATATTTTCAGGCTGTACTTTTTCCTCATTACTCTCCATATTATTTATCTGGTTGTTAAGGTCATTCGTTGTATCATCTTTGGTTATATCATCTTTTTCGAATCTGTCATCATTCATTAAAAAGTCCCCTTTCTCATATATATACTTATATTCTAATAATGTAATTTTAATTAACTATGAACAAAGTGTTAATCTTCTATATTATTTTTGAAATAGTCCATGGTAAACGTAAATTTAGTACCAGCACCTATATCACTTTCAACCCATATTTCCTGTTTATGTTCATTTATTATATTTTTAACTATTGCCAGTCCAAGGCCGGTCCCGGTTTTATCCTTTCCTCTGGATTTGTCGGATTTATAAAATCTATCCCAAACCCTTTTTTGTTCATTCTGATCAATACCGATTCCATTATCCTGAACTGAAATGAAAACCTTATCCTTATTCTTTACAGTTTCAAAAATAATTCTCCCGTTTTCATTAGAAAATTTTACCGCATTATGCAAAAGATTTATTATTACTCTCTCTATAGAGTCTCTGTCTCCTAATACAAACAGGTTCTCTGAGTCAAAATTAGCTTCTATTTCTAAATTTTTTGAGGTTATTAATGTTTCGTTCTTTATTACACACAATCTTATCTGTTCATTAATATCGAAGGGTCTGATGTTGAGTTTCAGTTCACCTGCTTCCATTTTTGCCAGATCCAGCAGGTCGTTTACAAGTCTGTTTAACCGATTTATTTCATCCCTTACAATTATTAGGTAATTTTCATGGTTCTCCTCTGGAATAGTGCCGTCGAGAATTCCTTCAATAAATCCCCTGATTGATGTCATTGGAGTTCTTAGCTCGTGGGAAACATTTGCAATAAAGGCACGGCGCAATTCCTCCAACTTTTGCAGATCATCTACCATTTGATTGAAGCTGTGAGCAAGCTGACCAATCTCGTCTTCATTCTTTACAGAAAGTCTGTTTCTGAATTCGCCTGCTGCAATTATTTTTGCTGCATTATTTATTTGTTTCAAAGGTTTAGTAAATCTTAGTGAAAATACGTAAACCAAAACAATTGCCAGAAAAACTGCAACACCGCCCGACCACACGAAAAGTTGGAATACAGAGGTTCTCAGCTTCTGGATTTCAGGCATTGGTGTGTGAAGATATATGGCTGCCAAGGTTTGCTGTTTACCATTACTGGGCATTATCTGAAACGGGACTTGAATTGTCAGCCAGGAGTTACCAAGCTCTTCATACTCTGGTGAACTGAAAAACCCAAAAAAATCACCAATTCTTTGAATGGTAGTACCGCCATTATTCATTACATCCTGATACATTTTAGGATCAGGAAGCTGTGGATAGTTGTATTCATTTTTATATTTATCCAGGGCATCTCTTGCCCAATCCGGCTTGCAGAATGCAACCTGCCCTTTTGCATCTATCACCCATATTATTGATTGACTATATTCACTGGTTTGATCTAATGAGCTTTTAAAGTATTCCTGAGCAATCAATGAGTCCAGGTTTTTTAAATAAAAAACAAAATTGTTCTTTATATCGGCAGCGGCATTTTCAAGTGTAATAACCTTTTCCTTTGTTGAATAATCATTTAAAAAGTAATATAGAAAACCTCCGGTTACTATATAACTTAATACAAGCAATGCAATAAAAATAGTTACAAGCTTCTTGAAAATAGTCTTTTTTACTTTAATTTTTCTAAAAAATAATTTCGGCATTTACTATTTCACCTCAAACTTATAGCCGACGCCCCAGACTGTTTTTAGTTGCCATGGCTGACCTTCAAGGTCTATTTTTTCCCTGACTCTTTTCACATGAACATCTACAGTTCTGGAATCACCATAAAAGTCAAAGCCCCAGACATGCTCCAGCAGCTGTTCTCTTGTAAACACCTTATTAGGATTTGAGGCTAAAAAGAAGAGAAGTTCCAGTTCTTTTGGGGGTAATTCAATAAGATTACCCTTTAACCTTATAGTATAATTGCTTTTATTGACTATTAAATTAGGAAAAGCAACTTCCTGTGTATCAACATCCTTATGCTCGTATCTTCTTAATACAGCTTTAATTCTTGCAACAAGTTCCTTAGGTTCAAACGGTTTAACCATGTAATCATCGGCACCGAGTTCAAGCCCCAGTACCTTATCAAAGGTTTCACCTTTTGCTGTAAGCATTATTATTGGTATGGAGCTGACTTTTCTGATTTCCCTGCAAACCTGCCAGCCATCAATCCCCGGAAGCATAATATCTAAAACTACCATGCTGGGTGTCTGCATTTTAAATGCCTCAACTGCATGTAATCCGCTATATGCATATAAAACTTCAAAGCCTTCTTTTTGAAGATATAGTCCAATTAATTCACAAATATTTCTATCGTCATCAACTATTAAAACCTTACTTTTAGTATTCATAAAAATACTCCTTAATTTAACATTAATAAGTGTTTAATTTTATTATAACAATAGTGTTCTAAAAAGAAATATAAAAATATAATTGTTCTTAAAAAATTAATAAATCTAGTATATTTTTTGATAATAAAAAACTTCTCCAAGTAATGTAAACTTTTTGTTTACTCATTAAGCGGAGAAGTTTGCAAAAATATATTTAATTCGCCATTAACCTACTTTTAATTCCAATCTTAATTTATCGGCTATCATAGCAATAAACTCAGAATTTGTTGGCTTTCCCTTACCGATGTTTACGGTATACCCGAATAAAGCGTCTATCGCCTCAACCTGACCTCTGCTCCAGGCAACTTCAATAGCGTGTCGGATAGCTCTTTCAACTCTGCTGGGAGTTGTATTATATTCCTTTGCTATGCTGGGATAAAGAAGCTTAGTAATAGAATTAATTACATCAAGATCCTTAACTACCATCATTATAGCATCTCTAAGGTATTGATAACCTTTAATATGCGCTGGAACTCCGATCTCATGCATAATGTTTGTTACTTCAACCTCAAGGTTTCTAGAATTATTAGATATATGTACAGACTTCTTTTCATATGTATCGTTCCTATGAACAGATATAGAAGAAGATAAAGAAGTTGTAACTGACGGAACATAAGCACTATCCTTTAATTGCCGTATTCTGTTAACCAGTACATCCATATCAAAGGGCTTAACAATATAGTATTCCGCTCCCAATGCAAGAGCTCGCTGTGTTATTTTATCCTGTCCCACAGCAGATAAAACAATGAACAAAGGTTTCTTTTCCATGTTTGATGAGGCAATTTTTTCCAATACCCCCAGGCCATCAAGATGCGGCATAATTATGTCTAGTATTGCGATATCCGGAGTATTTTGAAGTATTAAATCGACGGCTTCAAAACCGTCTCTTGCCAGACCGACAATTT